>JAQCAK010000076.1 GCA_027621895.1 Pseudomonadota bacterium
AGGTGGCGAATCAGTGGTCCGTGGCGGTCACGCGCGCGGCCTTGGTGCGAAGTCCTAGCAGCAGAATTTGAAACCGCATCAGCGGCGTCCCGAGATTTAGGTGCTCCAAGCAACGAAATCCAGTATACTGCACTGGCCACCTTGGTCCTCTCGCAATAAATAGAGGTGAACTCCGCCAGGCCCGGAAGGGAGCAACGGTAGCAATGAATTTATGTGCCGGGATGTGGCTAAGGTGGACTTTTCCTCCCGCCTGGAGTGGTCATGCCCCGAAAACAACTTCACAAGTCACTGCAGGAACTTCGCCTCGAACTCGACAAGCTTCATTTTGAGCATGAAGCCCAGCGTGACGCGCTGAACCAGCAGGTTATTGCGCTGGAAGAAAAGTTGCGGGACGAGAGCGCCATGTCAGCCGACGAATATCTCATCCAGGAACTCGCCGAGGCACTCGAGGAGTTTGAGGAAGAGCATCCGCGCCTGACCGAACTGGTCGGGCGCATCACCGATCTGCTGGCGCGAATGGG
Organism: Pseudomonadota bacterium; assembly: GCA_027621895.1. Lineage (GTDB taxonomy): Bacteria > Pseudomonadota > Gammaproteobacteria > Pseudomonadales > Azotimanducaceae > UBA9659. Next base: position 522 of record JAQCAK010000076.1, read on the forward strand.
TATCTAGTCGTCCGCTACCAGCACCAGGGTGCCGGTCGTTGACAGGGAACCGCCGGTTCCGTTGACCACACAGGTCCTTGCACTGGTCTGCTTGCGCGGATCACCATGTATACCATCTTCTGCAGTACCTGACAGCTGTCGATAAGCTTCAATCAGCAGAGGCATGCCGTACATGCCTGAATGATTGAATGATAATCCTCCACCGTTGGTGTTAATCGGGAAGCTGCCGCCAGGCGCCGCCCGACCATCTTTCCAGAGCAGATGACCCTCGCCCGGTGCGGCAAGGCCCAGCATCTCAACGGTGATCGCTGCGGTAATGGTGAAGGAGTCGTATACCAGCGCCATTTCCATATCCTTCGGCCCAAGGCCCGCCATGGTGTAGGCAGCCTCAGCGGAGAACCTGGCAGAGGTCTTTGTGAAGTCCTCCATTTCAAGCATATTGCCGTGACCCATGCTCTCTCCGGCACCAGCGATCCAGACGGGTTTGGTATTCAGGCTGGCGGCGACCTTCGGACTGCAGACCAGCACTGCACCACCGTGATCGGTGACCATACAACAGTGAAGTATGGTCAGTGGCCAGGTGATCAGCCGGGAGTCTTCCACCTGTTCAACGGTAATGGGGCCGCCAAAAGGATGTTTCTCTTTGGAGTACATGGCGGCTCGCGGATTCAGGGTTGCCCAGTCACGGGAGACCTTGGCGATATGTGCATAATCCTCACGTGTGTTGCCATAGCGATGCATATGCCGAACCATCGCGTGAGCATAGTGGTTCGGTGCTGCTGCCAGGCCATAGGCTGTGGACATTTCGTGTGAAGGCGACGCGTCACCGGCACCGCGGGCATAGTTCAGGGATCGACCGCCGATCTTGTTGGCAGAATGACCGTTTTCCCCGTGACTGATCAGCGCAACATCGATGATACCGGCATGGATTGCCGCCATGGCGTGGTGCACATGCAGTTCAAATGAGCAGCCACCCACGGCTGTGGTATCGATGTACTTTGGAGTGATTCCAAGGTGTTCGCACAGTTCAGTGGACCAGCCTGTAGAAAACACACCCTCGATACTCGAGATAGGAATGCCGGTCTGTTCGCTGACATTCTTGATGGCCTCGATGTGAAGCTGCAGTGAAGTCGCCGGTTCGTCAAGAAAGCCGATCTGGTTGGCTTCGGCGGCGCCGACGATTGCGGCCGATTTGTATAATGTACCCGGCATGTTTACTCCTCCACCACGCGCCAGAAGGGAATGAAGGTGTCTTCATCCGCCTGTTCAAACTCAACCCTGACCGGCGCACCGATCCTGATCTCTTCAGGTTTCTCCGGATCCACGCCACGCAGGACGGTCAGCATCCGGTCGCCTTCTTTCAGGTCAATATAGGCGGTGACATAGGGTGTCTCTTTAGCCCATTTGCTGAATACCAGGTGCTGGACAGCATAGGTGTGAATCGTTCCCTCACCACTGCCTTCGATCCATTCCAGGTTCATTGAGTGGCAGAAGGGACAGATGTGGCGCGGGTACCAGTGGACCCGGTTGCAGTCCTCGCATCGCGGCAGCATCAACTTGCCTGCTTTGGTGCCCTCCCAGAAGGGGCTTGTATGTGTTCCCTTAGATGGAATCGGTTTGTCGTAGCTCACTCGGAGTTCCCTTTGTAGTTGTTGTCTTTAATCCGGTGCGACTAAGGTAACAGTATGCCGCCGTCCACGTCGACCGTGGTGCCTGTCATATAGGGGTTCTGCATCACCAGCAGAATAGCCTGGGCGACTTCTTCCGGCTCTCCCACCCGGCCCAGCAGCACATTCCGGCCCATGTTCTCCAGCGCCGCCGGTTTGTTATCGCCCAGGTTGTCAAACATGCCCGTATTGATCAGGCCCGGCGCCACGACGTTAACCCGGCGCGGAGCCACTTCCATGGCCAGAGCCCGGGTCAGACCCTCTACGGCGCAGCCTGTGCAGGACACAGAAGACATGCCCGGGTTGCACTTGCGTGCGGGTGTGCCGCTGACGAAAGTCAGCGATCCGTTCTCAGTGAGGTGCGGAATGCCCTGCCTCGCGACATGGGTATAGCCCCAGAACTTGTTAAAGGCTTCACGAAACTGCTCATCGCTTTGTTCCATGAAAGGGGCCATGGTTCTGTTGGCACCGGTAGCCGCAGCAACAATATGGTTGATTTCACCCACCTCATCAAACAGCTGCTTCATGCCGTCCACGTCGTGAGTGTCCAGTTGGCCGAACTGAATGTCAGGGTAGTCCAACTGACACTGTGCAATCCTGTCTGCGGAGCGACTGACCGCAACCACGGAAGCCCCGGCAGCTGCTGCCGCCACTGCGGTCGCAAGACCGATGCCTGAGGTACCGCCGATGACGACGACCTTTGAATTTTCCAGTCCCATTCATTCTCTCCTGTATAAAGGGTGATCAGCTTGTCAGTGCCTGCCAGGCATTCAGCATCATCTGCACAGCCATCATGACCAGCAGCATGCCCATCAATCGCTCGATAGCAAGGAGGCCTTTTTCGCCAAGGAGCCGGTCAAGCGGTGTGGCCGCCAACAGCAAGGCGGAGGAAATCAGCCACGCTGCAGTGATGCAGAGGAACAGTTCCAGTCTCGATTCTGTCTTCGCCATCAGCATCAGTACCGCCATGATGGAGGGACCTGCAACCGCGGGAATTGCCAATGGTACGATCAGCGGCTCACCGGAAGGACTGTAGCCGAACAGCCCGTGGGGCGAGGGGAAGATCATCCGGATGGCGATGATGAACAGGATGATACCACCGGAAATGGAGATGGCTTCCTGGCTCAGACCGAGCAGGTCCAGCAGCACGGGACCAAAAAACAGGTATATCAGCAGGGCGACATACGCGATCAAAAGCTCCCGGAGGGTGATCTTGAACCGCCGCTCACGTTCCACGTGTTTGAGGACCGACAGGAACAGGGGGACGTTCCCCAGTGGATCCATGATCAGGAAAAATATGAGCGTGGTACTGATGATATCGGAGACGGACATGCGGGCATCTTAGGGAGCCGGGGGACGGTTGTCGACTGCGGGTACAACCGATATTCCAGTCTGGTCAGTGCCCGGTTTTTCCACTGCGGCCTCCCAGGTTGTCCATGATGACAGTCTCGCATAAGCTTGATTTGACTCCAGATACAGGGCTCCCAGGATGGATGAACTGGCTTTTTCAGATGCCACCACGCTCGCGGCAAAGATTCAGGCGAAGGAGATCAGCAGTCTCGAACTGCTCGAACACTATCTTTCCCGCGTTGAAAAATATAATCCCGAAATCAATGCTGTCGTCTGCGAGCAGGCAGGCAAGGCCCGTGATCGAGCTGTAAAAGCAGATGAAGCACTGGCCAGGGGTGAATCCTGGGGGCCGCTCCACGGTGTACCCATGACGGTGAAAGAGTCTTACAACATCGCTGGGTTGCCAACAACCTGGGGAGACCCTGCCCTGAAAGACAACATCGCTCAGGAGGATGCAGTGGCCTGCCAGCGGCTGCAGCAGGCTGGCGCGGTGATCTTTGGCAAAACCAATGTGCCCATCAATCTGGCAGATTTCCAAAGCTATAATGAGATCTACGGTACCTGTGGTAACCCTCACGACCTGACTCGCACACCGGGAGGATCCAGCGGCGTTTCTGCGGCTGCCATGGCTGCCGGCCTGTCCGGTCTGGAAATGGGCAGTGATATCGGCGGCTCCATTCGTAACCCGGCCCACTATTGTGGGGTATTCGGTCACAAACCAACCTGGAACATTCTGCCGATGCGCGGGCATGCGAAACCCGGGGTCCTGACCCCCAGCGATATCTCGGTGATCGGGCCCCTGGCCAGGAGTGCCGAAGACCTGGCACTGGTGATGGCGATCGTGGGCGGCGCAGATGACCTGCACGTTCCGGGATGGAAACTGGAGTTGCCGGCGCCGGCCAAACCAGTCTCCTCCATGCGTATCGCGGTCTGGCTGGACGACCCCGTGGCCCCGGTGGACCAGGCCATGTCCGAGCGCGTGATGAAGGTCGCCGAATTTGCAAGGGATGCCGGCGCGACCCTGGATTTCGACGCGCGGCCAGCTTTTGATCCCGCGGAGTCTCATCGCATTTATGAAAACCTGCTGCACTCTGCCATGTCTGCGAGACTGCCGGGAGCAGAGTTCGAGAAAGCCTGGGATCGACGCCAGTCGCTGTCAGATGGGGATGATTCGGAACTGGCCCGTGTTACCCGTGCAAGCACGCTGTTCTATCGAGAATGGCACGAGATAAACGAAAAGCGCACCCATCTGCGTTGGAGCTGGCATGAGTTTTTCAAGGAATACGATCTGCTGTTGACGCCCATGTGTGTGACGTCTGCATTCCCCCATGACCAGAACCCGAAAATGTCCGAGCGCCTGCTGGTGGTGAATAACGAACCCAGGCCCTATTTCGAGCAGGTTTTCTGGGCAGGGCTGACCGGTGTTTCCTACCTGCCGTCAACGGTGGTGCCGACAGGCCCGGATTCCCAGGGACTGCCCGTCGGCGTGCAGATCGTGGGTGGTGAAATGCGGGACCTGGTGACGATCGAGTTTGCGCGTGCGGTGCACGCAGAGCTCGGCGGATTCGTGCCGGCAACGGCTTTCAGGGACTGAAACTTTCCTCGGACTTTCGGAACCGGAAAGCAGTGGAAATCAATTGGAGTTAACGCAGGTGCTCATCAGAGAGCCGCAACCGGAGATGCCTCGAGCGGACAGGCGATTGCCTGTGCTGGTACTGTTTTGCCTCTGTCTTGCAATCAGTCTGCCGTCGCTGGCAACCCAGGTGGAGATAAAAACGAGCCTCGGCAGTTTCGTCGTCGAACTCGATGAAGAGAAAGCGCCGGTCTCCGTTGCCAATTTCCTGGCTTATGTGGACGCTGGCGCTTATACCGACACGATTTTTCACCGGGTTATCCCGGGGTTCATGGTGCAGGGCGGCGGTCATTATCGCGACATGTCCGAGGCGGAAGACGGTGAAACCATCTTCAATGAGGCGGCCAATGGTCTGAAGAACCTGCGAGGTACCATCGCCATGGCACGATTTGATGAGATCGACTCCGCATCGAGACAGTTTTTTATCAACGCGGCGGATAATGACTTCCTGGATCACAAGCCGACCAGCTGTACCCGGGAAGACATGGCGGCAGAAGCAGCAGCCCGGGCGCGGGGTCTGCGTAAACCGCGCACCTGTGACTCCTATGGTTACGCCGTGTTCGGCCGGGTCGTTTCCGGCATGGAGATTGTTGATCTGATCGAGTTTACCGAAACCCGGGATGTCGCCGGTCACCAGGACGTGCCGGTTGTGCCGGTGGTTATCCTGTCAATCGGTCGGGTCAGGTAATCCGGTCAGGCGGCTGCTTTTGCGGCTTTTCGGGCAGCCTTTTCGAGTCTTGTGATAAACCGGGAATCACTGCGCATCTCCCTGGAAAACATCGAGATGCCGGTTTCCGTATTGACGATACAGGTGCTCAGGTCTACCAGGATCAGTTCGTCGTTGGGTGCGATAACGATTTTTCGGGGTTGAAAGTATATCCGGGCTATGCCGGCAAGGTGCAGCTTAAGGTAAAGCTCGTCGAGTTTCTTAATGAAAGCTTGATCTTTCAACAGGCGTTCGTGGTCTATTGTATTGAGCGGTGTTCCTTCTGCGTAGCTTTTGAGAATGGCGTGATGGGTATCAGTCTGGTACTCCTGAATCAGGTGAGTCACATTGGTCAGGTTTCTTTCTGCAACCCGGCGCAATGCATGAATCTCATAGTAAAAGTAGGTATCGTCCCAGACATTGTTCGAGGTCTGCCGAATTTTGAGAATTCGCTGCTGATCTCCCTGGGCAACGAGGAGCGTTCGACAGGTTGTACCCATGGAATGCAGGTGCCGTAGAAAAGTCAGTGATGGGTCCGTCCTGCGCACCAGTTCCTGCAGTTCTTCGGGATTCTCGGTGGTGATGGGTATAAAGATGGGTTCGTCCATGGACAGATTATGAGCTTCTTTTTCAGATTTATCAGTGTTTTCCTCCTGCTGCTGGCGCAGTCTGCCGGGGCCGTTGAAGCACCGCGACTGGTCGTCCTGGTTGCCGTGGACCAACTGCGCGCGGATCGCCTGACGGCGGACCTGCCGGGTGGACTGGGGAGGCTGGTGCGTGAAGGTTATGTCTTTACCCGGGCGACGGTTGATCATGGCCTGACCAATACCTGTCCGGGTCATGTGGTGATGTCTACCGGTGTCAGTCCGGCAAAAGCCGGCATTCCCGGGAACAGTTACGTGGACCACCAGACGATGCAGAGCCGTTACTGCGTTGATGACGACGATGAAAGCCATCGGGTCATTGGTGGCACCCGGCTGAGGTCACCCAATGAGATCCGGGTCTCCTCCCTGGGTGACTGGTTAAAGCAGAAATCGCCGGGAGCAAGAGTTGTGGCGGTTTCCGCCAAGGATCGAGCGGCCATTACCCTGGGTGGAAAGCAGGCCGACCGGGTCTTCTGGCTGGGGAGGGAGACCGGGAACTTCACCACGTCTGGCTACTATGGAGAACTGCCATCCTACGTGAAGGCTTTCAATCAAACCTCGCTGTTTGCGGCAGGAGCCGGCGCGCGTCTGCCGGCGACCTGGGATCATTCGCCCGGCAGTGTGCGGAAAGATGACTATCCCGGTGAGTCGCAGCGCTACCTGCGACATTCCGGACATCCCCTGAACCAGGGGGAGAAACCAGCCGATCAGGTTTACTATTCGCCCTTTATCGACGAACTGACGGGGGAACTTGCGCGACTGGCCTTTGAGGAGGAAAAACTCGGACGCCGGGGCGTCACAGATCTGCTGGCGGTGTCCTTCTCTGCCATCGATACAGTGGGTCACCTTTACGGTCCCTACAGCGCTGAATCCGCGGATACGCTGGATCGGCTCGACCGGGAAATCCACGCCCAATGTAGTCGGCTTGATCAGTCCCTTGATGGCCAGTACCTCC
>JAQCAK010000077.1 GCA_027621895.1 Pseudomonadota bacterium
TCAACTACGCCGAGGCTTTCGCAACCCTCGATCTTGATGCGGTCAAAGCAGACGTCGATGCGCTGCTGACAGATTCCCAGGACTGGTGGCCGGCGGATTTCGGTAACTATGGTCCGTTCTTTATTCGTATGTCCTGGCACGCGGCAGGTACTTACCGCACGCTGGACGGCCGCGGTGGCGGTGACGGCGGTCAGATGCGATTCGATCCCCTGAACAGCTGGCCGGATAACGGTAACCTGGACAAGGCTCGCAGACTGCTGTGGCCGGTCAAGCAGAAGTATGGTGCAAGCCTCTCCTGGGGTGACCTGATGATTCTGGCTGGAAACGTTGCGCTCGAGAACATGGGTTTTGAGACCTATGGTTTTGCCGGCGGCCGTTCCGATGACTGGGAACCGGATCTCGTTTACTGGGGGCCGGAACTCGAAATGCTGGCCAGTGACCGGGAAGACAAGGATGGCAAGCTGCAGCGTCCCCTGGGTGCAACGCACATGGGCCTGATCTACGTGAACCCTGAAGGTCCAAAGGGTAAGCCGGATCCCATGGGATCTGCGAAGAACATCCGCGTGGCTTTCGGCCGCATGGCAATGAACGATGAGGAAACCGTTGCGCTGGTCGCAGGTGGCCATACCTTCGGCAAGATGCACGGTGCTCACAAGGCCGGTGACTGCGTCGGTCCCGAGCCAGGTGCCGAAGCCATAGAAGCCCAGGGCCTGGGCTGGAAGAACAAGTGCGGGAAAGGCCATTCCGAGGACACGGTAACCAGTGGCCTGGAAGGTGCCTGGACCCAGGCTCCAACTCAGTGGACCACCCTGTACCTGTCCAACCTGCTGAACTTCGAGTGGAAGCAGACTCGCAGTCCGGCGGGTGCGATCCAGTGGATTCCGACAGATGAGTCTCTGCACCTGTCTGTGCCCGATGCGCATGTGCCCGGCAAGTTCAACGCGCCGGTCATGACCACGGCTGACCTGGCACTGAAATTTGATCCGGAGTACCGAAAGATCGCGGAACGATTCCTGGCGAATCCCGACGAATACCAGAAGGCCTTCGCCAAAGCGTGGTACAAACTCACGCACCGGGACATGGGTCCCAGCACTCGATACCTGGGTAACCAGGTGCCATCTGAAGAGCTGATCTGGCAGGATCCGGTACCGGCGATCGACTACAAGCTGGTTAACGATCGAAGTATCAGGAAGCTGAAGAAAGCGATTCTGGACACCGACCTGACCGTACCGGAACTGGTTCGAACTGCCTGGGCTTCTGCTTCTACGTTCAGGGCTGGTGACATGCGCGGTGGTGCCAATGGCGCGCGGATTGCGCTGGCGCCGCAAAACAGCTGGCCGGTGAATGATCCTGCGGAACTTGCCAGGGTGCTGAAGACCCTGAAGGGCGTTCAGTCAGACTTTAACGACAATGCCCGGGGAGGTCAGCAGATCTCACTGGCCGACCTGATTGTTCTCGGCGGTGCGGCTGCCCTGGAAAAGGCAGCGAAAGACGCCGGTGTTGAAGTTGAAGTGCCTTTTGTGCCCGGCCGCGCAGATGCGACCCAGGCGCAGACGGACGTGAATTCGTTCGCGCTGCTCGAGCCGACCGCTGATGCGTTCCGCAATTACTTCCATGCCACCGCGAGCTACCGTTCACCGGCAGAGATGCTGGTCGACAAGGCAGATCAGTTGAATCTTACGGTGCCGGAAATGACCGTACTGGTTGGCGGTATGCGAGCGCTGGACGCCAATTCGGGTGGCGCGCAGCACGGTGTGTTCACCGATGCCCCGGGTACGCTGAATAACGATTTCTTCGTCAACCTGCTCGACATGGGCACCGTGTGGCAGAAGGCGGATTCGGAAGGACTGGACTTCGGTAAAGACCGGCAGTCCGGAGAAATCAGGTATACGGCAACCCCCGTGGACCTGATCTTCGGTTCCAATTCTGAACTCCGTGCGGTCGCTGAAGTCTATGCGTTCGATGGTTCAGAAGAAAAGTTCGTTAATGATTTCGTGGCGGCATGGACCAAGGTGATGCAGCTTGATCGCTTTGACCTGAAGTTCGAGATCTAGCAATCCGGAAAAAGCGCCACTCCCTTCCCGGGTGTGGCGCTTTTTTTTGCCCTTCATTCAATAGTCTCGCATTCTGGCAGTCACTTTAATCTCGACATGAGCGCCCGGGATGGCGAGTTCCGTGATACCAATGGCCGTCCAGGCTGGCCAGGGTTCACTCAGAAATTCGTCGCGAACACTCATAAATTCTGCCATGTGCTTCTGCAGTCCGACATGGTAGGTGGTGTATTCCATGATGTGAACCGTCCTCTTCCGTATCTGACAAGGCGTTATGCGATATAGTCTGGCCGCTGCAGTAATGACTATTATCAAAAAAAGGAAAACAGCATGGATCGTCTGAGTGGAAAGGTTGCGGTTATTACCGGTGGCGCCGGAGGTATCGGCATGGCAGCAGGGAAACTGTTTGCGGCAGAGGGTGCGGATGTCCTGCTGGTGGATCTGGATGAAGACGCACTGAAGTCAGCCTGCCAGCAGATTGGCAGTAACAAGGTCAGTTATTGTGTGGCAGACGTCACCAGTAAAGCGGATAACCTGAAGATGATCGACACCGCCGAGGAACGCTATGGCGGCGTCGATATTCTGCTGGCTAATGCTGGCATCGAAGGAGACGTCAGGTCGATTGTTGATTACGACGAAAAGCGGTTCGATCAGGTGATAGCTGTTAATGTGAAAGGGCCTTTTCTGGGTCTGCAGGCTGCCATTCCCGCCATTAAAAAGCGGGGAGGCGGCAGTATCATTATTACCTCCAGCGTCGCCGGTGTTGGCGGGTCTCCAAACGTTGCGCCCTATGTGACTTCCAAGCACGCGGTCATTGGCATGATGAAGTCTGCTGCCCGGGAATGCGCACACATGAATATTCGGGTGAACACGGTGAATCCCTCGCCGGTTGAAACAAGAATGATGCGAAGTCTGGAGGAGGGTTTTGCACCGGGTGATGGCGAGGCAATCAGGCAGCAGATGCGGGCAAACATCCCGCTGGGTCGTTACGCTGAGCCCGAAGATATCGCGAAAGTAATGCTTTTCCTGGCCTCAGATGACAGTGAATTCGTGACCGGATCGGTTTATATGGCCGATGGTGGATCGACGGCATAGGCGGATCGGGAACGCCTTGAGTTCATTCGCTGGCGCTACCTGGAAAATCATGGGGCGACGGCTGCAGTCTCTGCAGAAACCGGGGCGCTCAGCAGTCCTACCAGTGCATCGATCAGGCTGCTGACGAAGTAGTCCCCCCGCTGACCGCGAAAGGCATTTCGCTGTCTGGCGTGGTGGCCCATGGAAATCGATGCCAGCCGAATCGCGCTGTCCATCCGCTGGCGGTAGGCCGGTTCATTGAGGTGGGTCAGTGTACGACGCAGCAGTTCACCGAGTTCCTGGCCGCTGCGGCCACCTGCGCCGTGACGGGTCACGAGCGCCAGCGCAGACTCGGTCGTCAGTGCAATTTCATGGCTGAAGCCGACAACAAATCGGCGATACTCGGGGCTGGCCTTCGCCAGCAGGTAGGTCGGCATGACCATGAGAGCGCAAAGATCCCTGAGTGAGGGGTGCTCCGTCTCTTTCAGCAGGTTATCCAGTAGTTCTTCCCGTTTCGCCTGGGTCTCCTCTTTCCTGGAAGCCTGGATGGCGGCGATCAGTCCCTGGAAATTCCTGAAATGGTACTGCAGCGCCGACTCGTTCCGCTGTCCGGCTTCCCTGACGATCTCGCGTATGGTCACGTTGGCGAGACCTTTTTCCGCGATAAGCTTCTCGGTGGCAAGCTTCAGTGCCTGCTGGGTGGCTGTGCTGCGATTTCTCTGGCCGTCTGGCTGGCTGTTCATGGGCTAGGGGTCCATGCCGTATCGATTGAATTGTAGCCTGACCTTCCTGCCTGACCTATAGAATAAATAATGTTTTACATTAAAAGTCGCGACGCGCTATGCTTTGACACTCCGCGGGGTTCTACAGGGATAAAGCATGGTCCGGAAGTGGCTTCTGGTTGTTTTGGCAGCCTGCGCTTTGGTTATCTCGCTCGCCTGGTTTTATCGTATCGATCTGCTGCTCGCGCTGGTCAGGTACCAGACTGAAAACGCCATCGCAGTGGCGCCTTACCAGCCGGTTGAATGGTCAAGCGGACCAGTTACTGCCCCTGAAGGAGAGCGGCCTCCCAATATCATCCTGATTCTGGCCGACGACCTGGGATACAACGATATCTCAACCTTCGGTGGCGGGGTTGCCCGGGGTCAGGTAAAGACGCCTGCCATCGATGCGCTGGCTGCAGAAGGCGCAGTGTTTGAACAGTCCTATGCCGGCAATGCGACCTGCGCTCCATCCCGGGCCATGATTCTCACCGGCCGGTATCCCACTCGAACAGGATTCGAGTTTACGCCCACGCCCTCGGGGATGGGTACGGTGTTTTCGATGATCAGCAGCAGCATGGACAATGGCCTGCCGCCCGCGCTTTTTAACGAAGCGGCTGACCAGTCCGCGCCGGCGTTCGAAGAACAGGGTCTGCCATCCTCTGAAGTCACGATCGCCGAGGTCCTGAAGCAGGCTGGCTATTACACGGCCCATATCGGCAAGTGGCACCTGGGTCGCGGTCAGGGATTTGCACCCAATGACCAGGGTTTTGATGACAGTCTGCTGATGGCAAGCGGCCTCTTCCTGCCTGAGGATGATCCGAACGTGGTCAATGCCAGAATCGACTTTGACCCCATCGATCAGTTTCTCTGGGCCCGCATGGGATTTGCGGCCTCGTTCAATAACGGGGGTGACCAGCGATTTGAACCGGGTGGCTACCTGACAGATTACTGGACTGATGAAGCAGTCAGGATTATCAGGCAGAACCGAAACCGACCGTTCTTCCTTTACCTGGCGCACTGGGGCGTGCATACCCCCCTGCAGGCAACCCGGGAAGACTACGAGGCAGTCGGAGATATCAAGCCGCACCGATTGCGCGTTTATGCAGCCATGATCAGAGCCCTGGATCGAAGTGTGTCCAGAATCACGGCGGCCCTCGAGGCAGAAGGGCTTTCCGACAATACCATCGTCATGTTCTCCAGTGATAATGGCGCTCCTGGATATATTGGATTGGAAGATGTGAATGCGCCGTACAGGGGATGGAAGCTCACCAACTTTGAAGGTGGACTGCGGGTACCCCTGTTTGTGAAATGGCCGGCAGCGATTTCAGCCGGTACGCGCGTTAACACGCCGTTGCCCATATCGATGTGATGCCGACGCTGCTCGCAGCAGCAGGCGCAAAACCACCTCAGGATGTCCTGATCGATGGTCTTAACCTGCTGCCCCTGACGGCTGCGGACGCGTCAGCAGCCTGGCCTCGTCAGACCCTGTTCTGGCAGAGCGGACACTATCGCGTGGTACGTCATGGTGACTGGAAGCTGCAGGTCTCTGAGCGTCCAGCCAAATCCTGGTTGTTTCACCTGGCAACAGATCCAACGGAGCAACACAACCTGGCCGATACTGAACCTGGCAAACTGGCTGAATTGCAGCGCCTGCTGGATACGCATCTCGCATCGGCGGTGAAGCCGTTGTATCCCCATGTTGGTGAATTGCCGGTGGCCGTCGATAAAACGCTGGCGGAGCCTTTCCAGGATGGTGATGAATACGTTTACTGGCCCAACTGATTCGCCTAGGCTGATCGATTGATTGAGCCAAACCACGTTAAGACCGGGGAGACGGAACCATGAACCTGTTACTCAAAGTCATTGTGGCGTTGCCCGCCCTGCTGTTTATCGTACTGGGGGTGCGGTGGCTGGTGGACCCGGCTGCGATTGCACCCGAGTTTGGTATGACCGCGCTGACCGGCGCCGGTCTGAGCACGCAGGTGGGCGACCTCTCGGCGTTCTTTTTGACACTGGGGCTGTGCTTATTGACCGGCCTGGTCACGGGGAACCGCACCTGGTTTTATCCACCGGTTATGATGCTGCTGCTGGCGACGCTGGGCCGGTTGATTGCCTGGCTGGTTCATGACGCGGCACTTGCACTCCCCATGATCGCAGTTGAAGTCATCGTCTCGACCGTGCTGTTGCTGGCGTCTGCTCGACTTGCAGACGATGGCCGGGTCAACGCAGATGATTGATTACCTGCGGCACTGCCTGCTGGCGATTGCCCTGGTGCTGCCGTGGCTGCAGGCCGCCGCTTCTGATAGCAACCCTGATGGCGCGTCTGGTGCTCGTCCCAATATTGTATTCCTGCTGGCTGATGACCTGGGTTATACCGATATCGCACCTTATGGCAGCGAGGTGAACACGCCGAACCTGTCTGCGCTTGCTGAACAGGGCATGCGATTCACCAATTTTCATACCGCCGCCAACTGCGCGCCGGCCCGCGCAATGCTGCTGACCGGCGTCAGCAGTCACCGGGCGGGTGTGCCCAATATCCCTGAACTGCTCGCACCGGAGCAGCGTGCCCATGATCACTACCAGGGCGTGCTGGGAGACAATGTCGTGACTGTTGCTACCCTGCTGGAAGATGCCGGATACCACACCTACATGGCCGGTAAATGGCACCTGGGCAGTACACCGGAGAAGCGGCCCAGTCGTCGGGGGTTCGAACGCACGGTAGCGCTCATGGATTCCGGTGCAGACAACTGGGAGCAGAGGCCCTATCTGGCGCTGTATGACCAGGCCAACTGGTTTGCAGACGGCGAGCGATTCGAGTTACCGGATGACTTTTACTCCTCGCGTTTCCTGATCGACAAGACCATTGAATTTATCGACAGCAACCTTGGGGACGGCCAGCCGTTCTTTGCCTATGTGCCTTTCCAGGCGGTTCACATGCCGGTTCAGGCGCCCCGTGAATACACTGAACGCTATATGGGCGTTTACGATGAGGGCTGGGAGGCACTGCGACAGTCGCGACATGAACGGGCAGCCGAAATGGGCATCGTATCGGCTGATGTCCCGAGGGTCAGGATGAACACGACCCGCAACTGGGATGAACTCAGCCCTGAACGCCGGCGTTTTGAGGCGAAACGCATGGCGGTCTATGCAGGCATGATAGAGGCCATGGATGCCAATATCGGTCGGTTGATTGCCTATCTTGAGGAAAGAGGTGAACTGAGTAACACCGTGTTTATTTTTACCTCTGACAACGGCGCTGAGGCGAGTGGTCCGGATGATCCTGGCAGGTTCGTCGCCAGACGCATGGCCGCGGACCTGGGTTATCACCAGGATTATGAACGCCTGGGTGAAAAGGGCAGCTTCAATACCATCAGCCCCAGTTTCGCCAGCGCCGCGGTCAGCCCGCTGGCTTTTTACAAATTCTATGCGGGTGAGGGTGGCATGCGGGTGCCGCTGATTATTGCCGGGGAGCCCCTCGGTACGTCCCCACAACTGACCCGGGCGTTTTCCTGGGCGACAGATATCGCCCCCACGATTCTTGCCATTGC
>JAQCAK010000078.1 GCA_027621895.1 Pseudomonadota bacterium
TGGGTATCAGCGTGTCTGTCACGTCGGTCACCGAGGAAAGTTATAATGAATGGGTCGATCTGCAGGGCGCATCCCGCTATATCCTCACGCTCCTCGCCAGGCGGATCAAGGCATCACATATCGCTGCTGTCACCAGTGTCATTGCCGCGCATTCGCTGAACATCGACAACATTACGCGACTCTCCGGGAGAGTGCCGCTGGTCGAAAATGACGAGACGACAAAAGCCTGTGTCGAGTTTTCTCTGAAGGGTACACCGGATGAATCGTTTCGCGAGCAGCTCCTTGCACTATGTGCGGACCTGGACATCGATGTGGCGTTGCAGGAAGACAGTATCTTTCGCAGGAACAGGCGGCTCATTGCATTTGATATGGACTCGACCCTGATCCGGACTGAAGTGATCGACGAACTGGCGATACTTGCCGGTGTGGGCGATGAGGTCGCTGCCATCACCGAAAGAGCCATGCACGGAGAACTGGATTTCTCACAAAGCCTGGCGCAGCGGGTATCCCTGCTGAAAGGCCTGAAGGAGAGCGCCCTGGCAGAAGTCGCAGCAGCGCTGCCGCTATCCGAGGGAGTCGAGCACCTGTTCCAGATTCTCAATCGTCTGGGCTACAAGACCGCAGTGCTCTCAGGCGGGTTCGATTATTTTGGAAAAGTGTTGCAGCAGAAGCTGGGCATTGACTATGTCTTTGCCAATCGGCTTGAGATTGTTGATGGCGAACTGACCGGGCGTGTCATACCCCCGGTGGTTGATGCGGTCCGCAAGGCGGATCTGCTGCGCGACATCGCGAAGAAGGAAGGCATTCTCATGCAGCAGACGATTGCCGTGGGAGATGGTGCCAATGACCTGGCCATGCTGGATGCCGCGGGACTGGGTATCGCCTTTCACGCCAAACCACTGGTGCGGGAAAGTGCGGGACACTCCATTTCCAACCTGGGGCTCGACAGCCTGTTGTACCTCATGGGGTTCAGGGACAGGGATGGTGAAATTCTGTGAATCGGCTGGGGTTCAGGCGCCGCTACAGGTCTTCTGAAGAAAAGTCGTAGTCCGGGTCATCAAGGGGCTCGGAAATATAGTTCCCCTGAATATAGTTGATACCGGTCATGAAGAGCGTGGGCAGGATCGCCGGATTCTCCACGCCGGAGATGCCGGTCAGTACACCGGTTGCCTGCAGCGCCTGCACTATTTCAATCAATTCCTTCTGCTTTTCCTTGCTGGATTCAATCTCTGTCGCAAAGGAGCCGTCCAGTTTGACGAAATCAGGCGTCAGGTGTTTCAGCAGGTTAAAGGGGTTCAGTGAACACCCGAAATGATTGATGGACGACTTGAAGTGCAGCTCCTGCAGTCCTTTGGTGAACTTGGCGGCCTGCTTGATATAGGAGGTCGCGTCATTCTCATGGATCTGGAAGATAATGGCGTCACTGGGCAATCTGGCCGCTTTTAAAGCCACGCTGAGCCAGGGCAGAAACTCCTCATTGCCAATCGACTTGTGGCTGACGTTGATGAACAGCCTGCCTTTGCCGCCGCTTTCCCGCTGTGCGGTCAGTTGCTTCACAGACTGGATGACCACCCAGCGGTCGATCTTTTCCAGCAGACCGGCGTCTTCCGCCTGCTGCAGGAACTGGGCCGGCCTTAAAATGTTGCCCTCGGCATCCGGCAGTCGCAGCAGGACTTCAAACTGTTCCTCGTCCTCACCATGCAGGCTCACGATAGGCTGGAACTGAAGCTTGAAGGTGTTTGTCTTCAGTGCGTGGGTAATGAGGTCCTTGATGGCGTCGGCTGAAACGGATTTGCCATCCTCGCCGACATTGATTTTTGCCGGCTCGTAGAATGAGACCGCGTTGCCGTCTTCAAGTGAGTCAGCCGCCTGGTGAGCCCGCGAGATGGCTTCCTCCACCGTCGACGTGTTCTCGGCAATGACCGATACCCCGATTGAGACGGTGACCTGGTAGCTCTTGCCGGAGACTTCCGACATATGGCCTTCAACCTTCTGCCGGATCTCCTCTGCCAGTGCCTCGGCCTGCTGTTTGTCCCCGTTGCTGATCAGCACCGTGAATACATCATCGCCGAAACGTGCCATTAAGTGTTCGTCGGGTACGATCTGCCGGATCATGCTCGCCAGATCACCGAGGACGAGATCGGCGTTGGAAATCCCCGCCTCTGAACGTATCCGGGGAAAGTGGTCGATCATGATATAGAACACGATGGACGTCTGTTTGCCCTGATTGGCATTGTCGACGGCATAGTCCATCTGTTCGACAAAATACTGCCTGTTGAACAGTCCCGTGAGCAGATCCTGGCTCGAAATCTCCTTGATCCTGTCTTCCAGCCGGGAGTCATCAACCAGGGGCTTGAAGATGACCTGTGTGCAGGTCTCTCCATCATAGGTCGCCCGGGTCATGGACAGGGTTGTCAGGATGGTTGATCCCTCGCTATCGACGCAACTGAACTCTTCCTCGCTGACTTCCTTTTCATCGTAGGATTTCAGGAAAGACTTGAACTTCTCCTGGTCCTGGGGCGAGATCAGATCGATGATCGGGATACCGGCGTATTCGTCTGCGTCCTCATAACCGAACAGATCCACATAGGTCCGGTTCGTGTAGATATGCATGCCTTCATGAACATAGGCGATTGCGGTTGTGGAAGAGTCAAGCAGCAGCGAGTTGCGTCTTTCGGTTTCCCGCAGCTCGACCTCGGCACGACGCCGCTGGCGTCGGCTATTCAGGTTTTTCAGCTCTCTCTCGATGATGAGTACCAGGCGTTCATCATCGTCATCAAGAGCGACATCCACTGCGCCGAGTTTTAATCCTTCTGTGATGGAAGTCGGGTCCCGATTGTCAGCCAGGAGTATGACCGGTATATCCTTGTCAGAGGCCCGGATGGCTTCCAGAAGTTCCCCGGCTGTATAGCCCGCGGCTTCCGGAGCCGCCAGCACCAGATCCCACTGCTGGTCCCCGATCTTCTCAAGGAAATCGGCCTCGGACTCAATCTGATGCGCACGCGTTGCCCGTCCTGCAGTTCTCAGCAGCACGATCAATTCCTCTGCACGGTTCTGGGATTCTTCCAGAATCAGCAGGCGGATAGGTTCTTTATCGCTCATGGGCACCCCGTAAAGCAGCGGCTAATATATCACAGGCAGGCAGCTGTACAGGTGTCCCTGGTTCGTGGAAATCTTTCATGGAAACAGTCGGGAACTATCCTTGAGTTGAGTGTGACCGGGCGCAGACTGGACATGCATGTCGCCGTCATCTGACGGGGTAGTGGCCGTGGCTCGCCGGACAATCCCGTCAGCCGGGAAATCGAAGTTGCTTGGCATCCGTCCCTGGAACTTCCCGAACCAGCCTGGGTACCAGGTAGCCAGGCAACCGGGACGTCAACGAGCGCATCAGCGCCCGGGCCCGCTTTTCACTGGTATCGAAATGGGCCGCGCCGTCCACGGGGTCCAGCAGGTGCAGATAATACGGCAGTATTCCCGCTTTGAACAATTGTTGGGAAAGATCAGTCAGGGTGTCAGCGTCGTCATTGATGTCCTTCAGCAGGACGCTCTGGTTCAGCAGGGTCGCACCAGCCTGGGCCAGGCGACCCATCGCAGTGATCACGTCACTATCAATCTCGTTGCCGTGATTGATATGGGTGACGATCACGACCTGCAGCGGGAGCGTACTGATCCAGGCGATGAGTTCATCACAGACCCGTTGCGGAATCACGACGGGCAGGCGGGTATGGATCCGCAGGGTAGTGATATGTGTGATACCGGCGAGTTGCGCCGCCAGGTCCGCCAGGAAGCGATCATTCATGACCAGCGGATCGCCGCCGCTCAGGATCACCTCTGTCAGCGATGAGTCTGCCCGGATTTGAGCAATGATCTGCTCCCAGGCCCGGCGATCCGGCTGGTAATCCTGGTAGGGAAAGTGGCGCCGAAAACAGTATCGACAGTTGATCGCACAGGCACCGGTGGTTACGACCAGCACTCGGCCCTGGTACTTCTGCAGCAGGCCCCTGGGCCTGTCCGGTTGCAGGCCTGTCTCGCCGGTGGCTGCCTGTTCCTGCAGCGGATCCCCTGAATAGCCCGCGACGCTCACGTTTTCTGCTTCCTGTATCAGGACCTGCAGCAGCAGTGGGTCCCTGGGGTCCCCGGGTTTCATGCGTGACAGGAAAGGCCGGGGCACCAGCAATCCGAAATCCGTGCCGGTTTCAGGCAGTTCGAGACCCAGCGCATCGCCCAGTTCGCGCGTGTTGCGGATGGCCTGCTGCAGTACGCGCTGCCAACCATTGGTCTGCACGCGGCTGCCACTAGAGGTTATGATTGTCACCTGAAGAAATCGAGGATCAGTTAAGAAATGGCGACCTATTCTACCAACGAATTCAAATCAGGACTCAAAGTCCTGCTCGAAGGCGATCCCTGCAGCATTGTCGAGAACGAATTCGTCAAGCCAGGCAAAGGACAGGCTTTTAACCGGGTGAAACTGAAGAACCTGAAGACCGGGCGTGTCTGGGAGAGAACCTTCAAGTCTGGCGAATCCCTGGAAGCAGCAGATGTGATGGAACATGAAATGGAGTACTTGTACACCGACGGTGAATACTGGCACTTCATGAAAACCGATGGCACCTTTGAACAGCTGGCGGCCGACAAGGCCGCGGTGTCTGACAGCCTGCCCTGGCTGAAGGAAACCGACAAGGTTTCGGTAACCCTGTGGAACGAGGTACCGATTGCGGTGACACCAGCCAACTTTGTTGAACTTGAGGTCGTTGAAACTGATCCCGGACTGAAAGGTGACACTGCCCAGGGCGGATCAAAACCCGCGACCCTCAGTACCGGTGCGGTTGTCAAAGTCCCCCTGTTCATCAATACGGGTGAAATTGTCCGCGTCGATACCCGGACAGGTGAATACCAGAACAGGGCCAAACAGTAGCAGGGCAGGTGTCTCTGCTCAGGTTCAGAAACGATTTACTGGCGGCGGTCAGGGCCTATTTCAGGGAATCGGATACACTTGAAGTCAGCACACCGCTGATACGACCCTGGGGAACACCGGAGCCCCACCTGCAGAACCTGGTGGTGCAGTCGGGCGGGCAGTCGCTTTTTTTGCAGACATCCCCCGAGTTTGCCATGAAGGTTCTGCTGGCACGGTACCGGCAGGATATCTACCAGATCTGTGCTGCCGTGCGGGCAGAAGAACTCGGTGCCCGCCACGACCTGGAGTTCCAGATGCTGGAATGGTACCGCGTCGATATCGGCCTGATGGATCTTGCTGAAGATGTGAGGGCTTTCTGGCGCAGGGTTGGAGAGGCACTGGCAGCGCATCATGAACTGCCGGGCTGGCAGAGTGACATCGAGATGGTGAGTTACGCCGGCGTGTTTGAAGCTTATCTGCAGTGCGATCCACATACGGCTGATATCCGGCAACTTCAGGAAAAGGCCCACGGTCTCGGCATCAGGCACCTTGCTGGCGATGCGTCCCGTGCAGACTGGCTCGATGCACTGTTCGCCACCGCGATTGAGCCTGGCCTGACAGCACCCACCCTGGTTTTCGGATACCCGGCCTGCCAGAGCGCACTTGCGGAGATCGATCAGGATAGCAGTGGGGTGGCTGTCAGTCGCCGTTTCGAGTTGTTCGCGAACGGGCTGGAGCTGGCCAATGCCTACCAGGAACTGACTGATCCGCAGGCGTTGTACCAGCGATTCGCACAGTTCAATGTGCGACGCCTTCAGGAAGGACGAGAGTTCGTGGCAGTTGATGAAGCGCTCATGGACGCCATGCAGTCCATGCCACGCTCGGCAGGCATTGCCCTGGGCGTGGACCGACTCGCCATGGCCTGGCTGGCGGCAGATTCCATCAGCCAGGTCAGGCCCTGAGGGATTGTCCCATGGTGACGATATCGCCGGGGCTGACCGAGAAGTCGATCGCCTCCTGGAATACAAGGATCACGGTGGAGCCCATTTCAAACTGGCCGAGTTCAGCGCCGCAGCTGAATGTCATCTTCATCTCGGAAGATACCTGCAGGCGTGGTTTGTATGGCCGATTGGCCCAGACCGGGCGGATGCCCGCCACCAGCATGGCACCTACCATCACCAGTGCCATGGGACCGCTGCCGGTGCGAAAGCGACACACCAGGCGCTCGTTTCGCGCAAACAGATCCGGCAGCTGATCAGCGGTACGCAGGTTGACCGAGAACAGGTCGCCGGGGACGTAGGTTGTACTGTGCAGCTCAGCGGTCACGGGAACGTGCACCCGATGATAGTTGTGAGGCGCGAGGTATATGGTGATGAAAGACCCCCCCTCGAATGCGGCGGTATCCTCGGCAGCCAGGAGTGCCTTTAACGCATAGTTGTGTTGCTTCGACTGAATGACGGTATCGTTCTCAATTCGGCCCAGGGCCGCGACAGTCCCGTCAGCAGGGCTGCAAAGCGGACCATTAATGGTTCTTGCGCCGGGTTTCAGCGCTCGCGTAAAAAAGTCGTTAAACGAACGATAGTCTGATCGTCTGCTCCGTTCCGCCTCTGCCAGGTCGATGCGGTAGAAAAGACAGAAGATGCTGATGAAGAGGCTGCTGATGGCGGCATTTTCACTGCGGGCAAGCATACCCACCAGTCTGCTCAGCAAATGCTTGGGCAGCAGTTTCTGAAGGAAGGCGCTCACGGTTGCGCAGGTTCCTGCGCGGCCGGATTCTCGATGGGTGTATCAGGATCGTTCCCCCATTCCGACCAGGAGCCATGGTAGGCCCTGATTGTCCGGCCCAGTATCTTGCCGGCGAGGTAGGTGAGTCCCGAGCGGTGATGGGTCTGGCAGTGGGTAATGATGTTCTTGTCGGCGGTGATGCCGCGACTGCTGACCAGTTCGTCCAGGTTCGGCTGCAGTCGGAGGCCCGCGTGGCGGTCCATCAGTTCCAGCCAGTCCAGGTTGATCGCACCAGGTACATGTCCGCCCCTGGCCGCGACGACTTTCTGGCCTGCATATTCCTCCGGAGAGCGGGCATCCCAGATCAGCGTGTCATCGTCATTGATACTCGCCAGCACATCTTCCTTTTCCGCGATGACTGACCGATCGATGGACAGCTGCGCGGATTGAGGTTCAACCCGGGGCACTTCGTCTGTCAGCGGCAGCTGCTCGCCTGCCCAGGCGATAATCCCGCCGTTGAGGTAAGAGGTATGCTTGTGGCCGATCACGTCCAGTGTCCAGATAAACCGACCTGCCCAGCCACCACCCTCGTCGTCGTAAACCACAATGTGCAGGTCAGGTCGATAGCCGATTCGTGAAAACAGCTGTTCGAGCTGCGCCAGTGCCGGTAGCCGTCCAACAGCGGGCGGCTGACCGGACACCAGTTCGGCTGGTGATATATGAACCGCACCAGGCAGATGTTGCCGGGCGTAGATTTCATCCCGGCACAAAT
>JAQCAK010000079.1 GCA_027621895.1 Pseudomonadota bacterium
TGTTACCGAGGAACTCGAGCGGCCGGTTCACCATGTCGTGAGTCTGATCACCATGAGCGAGCATGGTGATCAGGTCATTGCGCTCACCGGGGTCGACAGCAGCCCGCTCCGCCCAGAGGCCCATGAAAGTCGATGCCATATCATTAAGCCCCTCCATCACTTCCTGCTGGGAAGGTCCCTCATCCATGCCAGTCGTTTCCGGTGAACCGATGGAAATGTCCGACCAGTAGGTCAGCTTGCGACGATCCTCGAAGGGAAAATCAAACAGGGTCGCCAGCATCCGGGTAGTCAGCTCAATAGAGACGGTATCGACCCAGTCAAAAACCTCACCGCCATCCGGCAGGCTGTCCAGGATCTCACTGGCATGGCCCCGAATAACCGGCTCCAGCAGCGAGAGATTCCGAGGTGCTACTACACCAGTGACGGCCCTGCGCTGCTGATCATGCTTCGGCGGATCCATTGAGATGAAGTTCTCAATGTACTGACCATCCGGACTATCCCCAATGGCGATGGTCGGAAAGGAGGAAAACACGTCATGACGGCTTTCCACATGCATGATGTCCTGAAAGCGGGTAATCGACCAGTAGGGTCCGAAAGGGCTGTCCGCCGTGAAATGCACCGGATCTTCACGCCGCAGCCGCGCAAAATAGGGTCGCCAGGCATCCTGCTGGTAAAGTCGGGAATCACTGACATCCAGCTGCGAAAGTGGTGTGGTTTCCGGATCAGGCAAAGCGCCACTCTGCAGGTTGACGGGAGGCTGGCTGGTGCTGCCACGAAGGTTGTCGGCGGGACCTGTGGTGATCCCCTCAGCACGACCGGTATCGTCAGTCATGATTTACTCACGTTGTATTGAAAAGGCTCATTGTAGTACAGCGACCACAGAAGGCTAACGTGGCATTCAGGATCGATTCTGGGTAGTCTCGGGAACCGACAGACGAACCGCCATTGGACGAGATTTATGGAGATCAAGAACAGGGTCGCCCTGGTGACCGGCGCGGCATCCGGCATCGGCAGGGCTACCGCCATCATGTTGGCAGACAAGGGAGCCAGAGCTGTGGTCATTGCCGATCTGGATGAAACCGGCCTGGCAGATACCGCGGAGAAAATAAAGTCCCGTTCCTCGGAGGTGCTGTCACTGACCCTCAATGTCACCAGTCAACCCGACCTTGAAGCGGCTTACCGCGAGATCGATGAAACCTTCGGCCAGCTGGACATCGTGTTCAACAACGCGGGCATTGTTTCCGGACCACCACCCTACCCGGACACTCACCTGGATCGCATCACCCGGGTTGTTGAAATCGACCTGCTCAGTGTCATTGTGTCGTCAACGCTGGCTATTCGGTACATGCGTGAGCGAGGCGGTGGCGTCATCATCAATACCGCTTCTACCGGCGGGTTGAATCCCTACCTGGCAGACGCACCCTATGCTGCCGCCAAAGCGGGTGTGATCATGTTTTCCCGATCCTGCGGCGATCTGGCACAACAGTGTGGCATCCGCGTCAATGCCGTTTGCCCGGCGGTGACAGAGACCCCGATTCTGGAAAAAACCGGCGGTGGACAACGCCCCGATTGGCTGGGACCGATACTCGAAAATATCCAGTTACTGAAACCCGAGGATATTGGTCAGCGTGTCATCGAGCTGATAGAAGATGACACGATAGCCGGCGAGTACAGCGTGGTCGCCAATCCGCCAGCCGGGAGCTGACGGGACTCGTCAGCTCAGGCCAAGACGTTCTGCTCCCCGCGCCTGTGCCAGTGTCATGATGTGGCGATTGCCCCGGTTCCAGAAAAGCTTGAGCGTCACCGCATGTATCAGCCAGCGACCATCAACCTTTTTCAACTGGTCGATGTAGTAGCCTCCCAGCGCAAAATCAAAACTGCCCTGGTCATTGCGCAGGAAGTGCTCTGCTTTCATGTACATCCTGCAGCTGGCCTCATCACCATTGACGTCAACGATCGGGTTCGTCATCACGTGCTGGGTTGAATCCAGACCAGTAAACAGCACTTTGACACCGGCTACCCAGTCGTCAGCTCGTATCAGCGCAGCCGGCTGACCTGAATAGTCCTCGAAGTCCATCATGATCTCGTCAGCGAATATCGATCTCAGCAGTTCAAAGTCCCGGGTGTCGATACCCTGGGCATATTCATATCGTCTGCGAGTAATCTCGTTAAAGTCTGAGAATTCCATCCTGTTTACTGCCCCTTGCCAGAAAAGTTTGTAAGACTAGCGGAACGGCGGTCCGCCGACCCAGCATACCAGCGAGTATCGCTCGCCCCGGGTCAGGCTCGTGACACGATGATACTCGAATGCCGGGAACGCAATGACCGAACCGCGTTTGCGCAACTTCTTTGTCCAGCTGGCTGACAGATCCGGGTCGGTCGACAAAGAAAACAGTTCGAGATCACCGCCATCGTAGCTGGATGGATCGCTGAGTTGCACGACCAGCGACAGTTTTCGACCGGCAAGATCTCCTTCCAGACCATCCTGGTGCCAGTCGTAGAAGACGCCCTATCTGCGATAACAGGTGAACTGGGCTTCCTCGGTGAACCCCAGCAGGTCATATTCGTAGACACGATTCGCCCGTTCAACGACCGCGGCGAGCTTTTCGAATATCCACTGGCTTGCTTTATCCGGTTTCAGCCACGCAACTTCCGCCATGCGTGTCAGACCATCGAGTGAATCACCGCCATCACCGCCACTGACCTCGCCCATCGTTGCGGGCAGGTCGAGCCCTGTCTCAATAATTCGTTCGCACTGCCGTGCGCCGAATATCCCGGTGAACAGCAGCGGACATTCATAGCGCCGCCGGGCATCAGGCGAGGGTGACTGCAGACCCCGCGTGTTGAAAGAATCGATAAGCGTCTCCCGGTTCTGTTTAGCCGTATTCTAACCGCAACCGGCAGTTTGCCGGCCGGGTTGCCTCCCCTGCCCGCTTTTCATCAGGCGCGCACCAGCCACGCGCTGTGAGCGCCCGGGAAGTCAGGGTAAACTCCCGTCACCTGAACATCGAGTCAAACGGAGCACACGTGAAAATCGGCATTGTATTACCGCACCATGAAATCGGCACCAATCCTGATGACATGAAAGCATTTGCCACCGGCGCAGAAGCGCTGGGCGCAGACCATATTCTTGTTTATGACCATGTGCTCGGTGCTGACCGTGACCGCCCCGGTGGATTCAAAGGTCCCTATGACAAGGACGTGCAGTTTCATGAACCCCTGACCACGCTGTCATTCATTGCTGCGGTGACCACCACCCTGGAACTGGTCACCACGGTGTTGATTCTGCCGCAACGCCAGGCCGCGCTGGTCGCCAAACAGGCTGCAGAGCTGGCGATTCTTTCCAACAACAGGTTCCGCATGGGTGTGGGTACGGGCTGGAACCAGGTTGAATACGAGGCACTGAATGAAGTATTCCAGACTCGCGGCAAGCGCCAGGAAGAACAGGTGACGCTGATGAAAAAGCTCTGGACCGAGGATTCCCTGACATTCAATGGCACCTATCACACGGTAACCCAGGCCAGTATCAATCCCCGCCCGACCAGGCCCGTCCCTGTCTGGTTTGGCGGTGGCGCACCGGCCCTGCTGGATCGATGCGCCCGTCTTGGCGACGGCTGGATGCCCCTGTCTTCACCCAATGATGCCACCCGGGAAGCCATCACGATATTGAAGGAAAAACGAACCGCAGCAGGCTTGCCCTGGGAAGGTTTTGGTATCCAGGCCCAGGCCCAGGCAGGTGGTGGCTCACCGGTAAAATGGCTGTCGCACTACCAGCGCTGGGAAGCGCTCGGCGCAAGCCACATCGCAATCGCAACACACAATGCAGGTGCTGCATCCGTCAAAGAGCACCTGGAACTCTTTGAATCCTATCTGAAGGCGGTCAGCAGTTAACCAGCTTTAACCGGCGCCTGGTGTTCACGCATCAGGCGTATCCAAAGACCCGCAGCAGGAACAGACCAAGACTCGCGGTAAACATCGCAGCCACGGTTGTCACCATGATCAGGTTAGCAGCCAGCATCGCGTTGCCACCCATGGCCTTGACCATGACAAACGACGCACTGGCTGTAGGACTGACGAACAGCAGGAAAAGGATGCCGACCGTCTGCGCCGAAAAGCCCAGGCCGATGGCACCCAGTGCAACCAGGCCCGGCAGCAGTATTGTCTTCAACACCAGGACGCCCAGGGTCATCCGTCCCGATTCTCTCAGTGTCCTGAGGTTCATACCGGCACCCGTTCCCAGCAGTGCCAGCGGCAGTGCCAGGCGACCAAGATACTCTCCTGAACTCCTGAGTATCTCCGGCAGCGGGACGCGAAACAGCGCAGCCGCGGTGGCCAGTAAAATGGCGATGATCAAAGGATTCCTGACGATATCCAGCAGTACCTTTCGCCAGCTGAACTGCGTATTGGCGTAAAAGGACAGGACAAAAACACTCTGAACATTGTAAGCCACCGTCAGCACAGCCATGAGGATCGATGCAATCGCCAGACCTTCAAAACCATAGGCATTTGCACAGAGCGCGAGACCAATCACACCCAGGTTGCTTCGGAAATGTTTTTGCACAAAGACCCCTCGATCTTCTCGAGGCTGAACCAGGCTGCCGGAGATCCAGCTGAGCAGGAACGTCACCAGCGATGCCGCCAGCGCGAAGTAAAGCAGTTGCGGGTCGATGGTCTTGCCAAGTTCCAGTTCCGAGATCGTGGTAAACAGGAGAACCGGCAGACACAGGGAGAACACCAGCCGGGAAGACACCTGAACAAAATGATCATCAATGAATCCGGTTCTGCGCAGCACCAGACCGATCAGCACAAGGATGAAAATCGGGCCCGTTACAGAAAAAGTGTCCAGCAGTATTGGAATGTACATAGCGGTTGATCTTGGAGCCCAAACTCTGCAATGGTTACAGCTTTACAGACAAACATCATGGAGTACAAATGTCGCTGAAGAAACGCATTGCCGTCACCCTGCCGGCCGGACCCAGGATCACGGACACGATCGCCCGACTGAAGTGGGCTGAAGACAACGGCATCACGGATGCCTGGTTCGGTGACGCGGGCGCACCCGACAGCCTGACCCAGATCGCTGCGGTCGGTCACCACACTAAAAGTATTCGAATCGGTGTTGCGGTGACGCCAGTTTACACTCGCTCGCCTACGGTACTGGCCGCGTCCGCCAATGTCATCGAGCAGGTCATCCCCGGGCGTTTTGTGCTGGGTATCGGCTCTTCGAGCCAGACCATCATGGGCCAGTGGAACGGCATCCCGCTGGATAAACCACTCACCCGGGTCAAGGAAACCGCCCAGCTGGTCAAAACCATGCTGACCGGCGAGAAAACCGACTTCCAGGGAGAAACCCTCAGCAGCCGGGGATACCGACAGCCTCCACTCGAGAATCCACCCCCCGTCTACATCGGCTGCCTCCGCCAGAAAATGATCGAAATGGCTGCGGAAGTGGGTGACGGTGTGATCTTTAATCTCTGGCCCAAGGGCGCACTGCCGAAAATGATCGAGGCGGTGAAGCGCGGCGCCGGGAACGGTGGCAAGAACTGGGAAGAAGTCGAAGTGGTAAACCGGGCGATGGTGCTGTGCACTGATGACAAGGCCTATGGTCGCAATCTGTTCCGGGCCGCATTCGCGCCCTACTATGCCACGCCGGTTTATAACAAATTCCTCGCCTGGGCAGGTTACCAGGACGCGGCTGACCAGATTACCCAGGGCTGGGCAGAGAAAGACCGTGAAAAGACCAGCGGCGCACTGACTGATGAACTGATTGATGAAATCGCGATTATCGGCAATGAAGACGAGATCCGGGCCCGCATCCAGGAAGCGGCCGATGGCGGCGTACACACGCACATCATCGCCCCCCTGGCCGCCAGCAGGGAGGATGTCGAACGGACCTTCAATGCCTTCACCGCTGACAAGTTCCAGTTCAGCTAGACCCCGAGCGGCAACCAGGCATGCGCCAGATCTGATTCGATGCGCCCGGGACCCCGGGTTCATCGAGCACTGGCCCATGCCCGACTCCGCCCAATTCCAGCGCGGTCATCGCATCAGACAAAGGCCGGGGATCCGGTGGTACCGTATGGCTGTCATCGTCGGCCAATGGGTTGGGATACACCCGGCTCACCGCGTAAGACCAGCTCTCCGTTTTTCCGGCTCATTCGATGCACCCAGCGCTCCCGGTCAACCTGCTGGCAGCACGGCTCATTGATTTCATGGATGATTGAAAAGTCAAAGAAGATCCGCGCCTTCCAAGGTATCATGAAAATAAGAGTGGCTTATGACAGACCGCCTCACAGGCACGATTCAGTGATGATGAGCCCAGACAGACCCGACAAACCAGTGATCAAGAGGCACCGTGACTACACCCGAGACTTTTCCTGAGGAACGCGCCAGGCGCACCCTGCTGACATCCCTTGTCATCGTGGGAATGGGGTTCTCAGTGTACTTTCCCCTGCTCGCCCCGCTCGGACGCGAAATCGGACTGTCAGAATTCCAGACCACGAGCATTATCGGCATATCTGCCCTGATCGTGTTTATCGCTTCCCCGATCTGGGGGCGAAAAAGTGACCACTGGGGACGCAAGCGCGTCATGCTGATCGGCCTGTTTGGCTTTTCGCTGGGTACGGTCATCTTCACCCTGGTACTGGACCTGGGGTTAAGGGGCGTTCTGCTGGGTCTGCCGCTGTTTCTGACGCTGATCGTCGCGCGGATGCTGCATGCGCTGGTCATGTCAGCCACCATGCCTGCTTCGACCGCCTACATGGCAGATATCACCACCATCGAAAATCGCACGAAGGGAATGGGCGCGGCTGGCGCTGCAAACAACATTGGTTCCATGGCTGGCCCCATGTTTGCTGGTCTGGCCGCCATTTCCCTGTTGACGCCGCTATGGCTGATGGCTGGACTGGCCCTGCTCAATGGTCTGTTCGCCTGGCGATTTCTGCCCGAGGCACCACGGCAGACGGCGCCCAGGGTAGTGAAAAAGCGGCTGCGATACACGGACCCGAGAATACTGCCGTTCGTTATCGTTGGCGTCTGCATGTTCATGGGGTTTGCCCTGGTGCAACAGACCATGGGTTTCCGCTTTCAGGATGCCCTGCACCTGACCGCCATGGAGACAGCCAGTACCCTGGGTATTGCGATGATGCTTTCAGCTGGCTGCTCGCTGTTCTCACAGCTTGTCATCGTCCAGCGAACCAACATCGCCCCTTTCACCCTGCTTCGAATAGCCATTCCCATCCTGATCATCGCTTTTGCACTGATGGGTTACTTTGATTCCCAGCTGATTCTGACGATTGCCATGATGATTCTGGGACTGGGAATGGGTATTGCGGGCCCCGGGTTCATGTCCGGTGCTTCCCTGGCAGTGTCCCCTGAAGA
>JAQCAK010000080.1 GCA_027621895.1 Pseudomonadota bacterium
GCCACACTGCGTACAGCACCCTGGATCGTCACGTCGGCCTTCGGCACGCTGGTGATTCTGTTAACGGTCGTTACCTTCATTGGCGAGGCAGTACGGGAATCATTTGACCCCAGGAAATTTACGATCTACCGATAACGGGAAGGACCTATGAAACTGAGATACTTGGCACTGCTGCCCCTGGCACTCCTGCTGACAGGATGCGGCGGTTCATCTGACGAGGCAAAGCACGCAGACTTTGAGGTTATCGACAACACCGCAGAGGTCGAAGCCTATTATGCTGATAACCCGGACTTTTTCGGCTTCAAGACCCTCGCCGACCTGCCGACAGACCTGACCTGGGAAAACGGCGGCGATCTGCCTGAAATGGGTTCCCCGGAAGCCATCAAGGGTGGTACAGAGTATGGGCGCCTGCAGGACTTTCCGCGCACCTTCCGCACCGTGGGACCGGATTCCAACGGTTCCTTCAGGGTCTGGCTGCTGGATGATGTCTCCATGTCCATCGCCCATCGCCATATGGACGAGTTCGAATTTGTACCGGGCATCGCCGAGTCATGGGCGGTCGATCGTGACAACAAGACGGTTTACGTCAAAATCGACCCGGCAGCGAAGTGGTCTGACGGCAAGGCCATTACTGCCGACGATTTCATGTTCATGTTCTGGTTCTACCGCTCGCCCTATATCATCGCGCCCTGGTACAACAACTGGTACAGCAGCCAGTACACCAATATCACCAAGTATGACGACCTGACCTTCTCC
This sequence comes from Pseudomonadota bacterium, assembly GCA_027621895.1. GTDB lineage: Bacteria > Pseudomonadota > Gammaproteobacteria > Pseudomonadales > Azotimanducaceae > UBA9659. The sequence goes on from JAQCAK010000080.1 coordinate 757, forward strand.
ATCTCCAGCCTTGAGAACAAACCGGACATGGACGCCCGCATTCTTGAACTGCGTCCTGTTCCCCAGCATTTCTACAATGAAGTCGGTGATGACTTCGTGGAGCGGTACCAGTGGAAATTTGCGCCCACAACAGCCGCCTACATAGTCGAGGATGAAGACATCAAGAAAGGGCGTTCGGTTACCCTGACGCGCAATCCCGACTGGTGGGCGAAGGACAAGAAGCACTGGCGGTACCGATTCAACACGGACCGGATTCACCTGTCCGTCATTCGCGACACTCCCAAGGTCTTTGAGGCCTTCAAGCGGGGCGACCTGGACCAGTTTGGCCTGAACCTGGCCGAGTACTGGTACGAAAAACTGCCCGACAGCGATCCGGATGTCCAGAACGGCTACATCCAGAAGAGCGTCTTCTACAACCAGCGCCCACGGCCCACCTATGGCCTGTGGATGAACTCATCCCGACCGCTGCTGGACAACCAGGATATCCGTGTCGGCATCAACCATGCCTCCAACTGGGACCTGGTGATCGAAAAGTTCTTCCGCGGTGATTACACCCGCATGCAGACTTCATCGGACGGCTATGGGGAATTCACACATCCCACCCTGAAAGCCCGTGAATTCGACATCAGCAAGGCCCAGGAAGCTTTCGCACGTGCAGGATTCACGGAACGGGGGCCGGACGGCATCCTGGTCAACGAGGCTGGCCAGCGTCTCTCCTTCACCCTGTCCACGGGTTACGAGGCCCTCAAGGATGTACTGACCATCCTCAAGGAAGAAGCGTCCAAGGCGGGCCTGGAGTTTCGGCTTGAGATTCTGGACGGTACTGCCGGCTGGAAAAAAGTGCAGGAGAAGAAGCACGATATCCACTTCAGCGCTTTCAGCGTTTCGCTCGAAATGTACCCCAGATTCTGGGAGACCTATCATTCCGACAACGCCTACGACGATGCCTTCCTCGACAACTGTGAAGTGAATCCTGATCGCCAGCTGAAGACCCAGACCAACAACCTGGAAGCGCTGGCAATCTGTGAAATGGACAGCCTGATCAACCAGTACCGGGCTTCAGACAGCAAGGAAGACATGATCAGGCTGGCCCACACCATGACCGAAATGCATCACGAGTATGCCTCTTTCGTTCCCGGGTTTTATCAGCCGTTCTATCGCACCGGTCACTGGCGCTGGATCCGCTATCCGGAAGACTTCAACTACAAGTACTCCCGTGGCGCGACCGAGCTGTTCGTTCACTGGATCGACCAGGACATGAAAGAGGAAACCCTGGAAGCCCGTAAATCAGGCAAAAGCTTCGGTCCATCGATAAACGTTTACGATCAGTTCGCCACACCCTGATGACGCTGCTGTCGGTTAACAACCTCATCACGGAATTTGACACTGATGAGGGGCGGGTCAGGGCTGTTGATGATGTCTCATTCGAGGCTCATGAAGGAAAAACGCTGGGTATCGTCGGCGAATCGGGCTGCGGGAAAAGCGTCACCGCACTGTCGATTATGCGACTGTTGCCACAGCCAATGGGACAGATTCTTTCCGGCAGTGTGCTGCTGGATGGCACTGACCTGACTGATCTGCCGATTCCGCAGATGGAAAAAATCCGGGGTGCCCGGATCGGGATGGTGTTCCAGGAACCCATGACCGCATTGAATCCGGTACACACCATCGGGCGGCAGTTGACCGAGGTGTTGTTACTGCACAAGGACATATCGCACGATGAGGCGATTCGCCAGGGTGTCGAGGTGCTCGACAAGGTAGGCATCCCGTCACCGGATGTGCGCATGACCGAGTATCCACACCAGCTGTCCGGGGGTATGCGACAGCGGGTGGTCATTGCCATGGCACTGGCCTGCAAGCCTTCCCTGCTGATTGCCGACGAGCCAACCACGGCCCTGGATGTCACTATCCAGGCGCAGATTCTTGAGCTGATCAAGAATCTGCAGGCTGAGATGGGCATGTCCGTCATCCTGATCACCCACGACCTGGGAGTTATTGCAGAGACCTGCGATGACGTTGTGGTCATGTATGCCGGCAAGGTCGCGGAATCAGGTTCCGTCTACGATATTTTTGACCGACCCAATCATCCCTATACCCGGGGGCTGCTTGCCTCGATTCCAACCCTCAATACGCCACCCAAATCGCGACTGAATGTGATCGAGGGGATGGTTCCCGGCCTGCTGGATCTGCCAAAAGGCTGTCGCTTCGAGAATCGCTGCCCCCATCGCCAGGACCATTGCAGCCAGTCAGTGCCGCTGCTGGAAACCGTCGGGCCGGATCATCACGCGGCCTGTTTCCGCTGGGAGGAGCTCCGCTCATGAGCACCCCGATACTCAAGGTCACGGATCTGAAAATGCACTTCCCCGTGAAGGAAGGCATCCTGCTGCGCGCCAGCAAGTACAACCGGGCCGTGGATGGCGTTTCTTTCGAGATTCAGCCCGGCGAGACCCTCGGTCTGGTGGGAGAATCCGGCTGCGGCAAGTCCACCCTGGGTCGGTGTATTGCCCGGCTTTACAAGCCCACGGCAGGCTCCATTGAATTTGAAGGAACGGAAATCGCCAACCTGCGCGGCAAGGCACTGCTGCCTTTCCGGCAGAATATCCAGATGATCTTCCAGGACCCGATGGAATCCCTGAATTCAAGGCACACGGTCGGCGACATTCTCGAAGAGCCGTTCATCATTCACAAAATCGGTGACCGCGCCTACCGCCAGAAGCGGGTCAGGGAGCTGCTGGATATCGTCGGTCTGCCTGCCCGGTCCGTGACACGTTTTTCATTCGAATTTTCAGGCGGCCAGCGCCAGCGCATCGGTATCGCACGCTCCATCGCGCTGAATCCCAGGCTGATCATCTGTGATGAGCCTGTCTCGGCCCTGGATGTCTCCATCCAGAGCCAGATTCTTAACCTGCTGGTCGACCTGCAGCGGGAGTTCAATCTTTCCTACCTGTTTATTGCCCACGATCTTGCGGTGGTCAAACACATCTCCGACCGAATCGCGATCATGTACCTCGGCAATATTGTTGAGCAGGCGGAGGGAGAGTCCATGTACCATGCCCCGAGGCATCCATACACCCAGTCACTGATATCCGCGATACCAGTGCCGGATCCCCACCGCAAGGTAGAAAGGCACATCATTCACGGCGATGTCCCCTCACCCATCAATCCGCCATCAGGTTGTCGCTTCCATCCCCGGTGTCCCCACGTCATGGACAAGTGCAAGGTCGAGACACCTTTCCTGAGACCGGTTGGGGACCATGTGGTGTCCTGTCACCTGGATATGGCGTAGCGCAGAGGTCTCTCCGGGCAGGCGTGCTTCAGGTGAGAGTACGCTTGTAGGTTTCCTGGATGACCAGCGCATCGTAGCTGGCCCGGTGTCGCTTCAGTTCCATCTCATCGAGCACCCGGTCCTTGGTTTCATGCCACACCGCCATCTGCGCCGGCGAGAGAATCATTTCAAGCGAACTGACGGTAAAGTCCATCTGCACGTTTGCCGCATGAAACAGGGTCGTCAGCCACGGTTTGTCCACCACCCAGCCATCGGTATACACGGTCTTGCCTGCCAGGATTTCGTTGAGAAACAGCGCCACTTCCCGCAGGGGTTTCCCGTAGGTCTCGAGAATATCCCTTGAAACCCGATGCACCTGCTCTGCCTCATCATCCCAGTGAGTCCAGTCAGGTGCGGGGGCAATCAGCGTACAGAACTTGCTGCCGTCCTCAAGGGCCAGACCAATCTCAATGGGATAGCTGTGACCGCCAAACCCTGATGCTTCAACATCAACAATCAGGGGCTCACTGGGCTGCGCCATAATCACTTCTCTCTTGGTCTGAAGACCATCCCAGTATAAGCATTTAGAACGGGAAAAGGAGTATGACAACCACCTGCCAGCCAACAGGTAGTTGGCACAACCACCGAATACATGTATTACTTACACTTCAGTCCGCAATATCCACACTGGAGACCCCATGATCGATTTCGAAATTCCTGAAGATGCCCGTGCCGTCCGCAACAAGGTCAGAAAATTTGTACAGGAGGAATGCCACCCGGCAGAAGAAGTCTGTACGGCAGACAACTTTGAGTCCGTGCTGGCAGACCTGCGCGGCAAGGCCCGATCCCAGGGTCTCTGGTGCCCGTTTGTGCCCAAAGAGCACGGCGGCATGGGTTTGCGACCACTTGCCAATGCACTGGTGCAGATGGAGCTGGGTGAAAGCTTCCTGGGCGCACTGGCACTGAATACACAGGGCCCCGACGACGCCACCATGCTGACGCTGCTCGAACACGGCACCGAGGAGCAGAAGGAAAAGTACCTGAAGCCCCTGCTGAACGGTGAAAAGCGAATCTGTTATTCCATGACAGAAAAAGCGGCCGGTGCCGACGCCACCGGCATGAAAACCACAGCAGAACTTGACGGTGACGAATGGGTGCTCAACGGCGAAAAGTGGTTCAGCTCTTCCGCCAGCGTGGCAGACATCGCGGTGGTCATGGCAAAGACCGATCCCGATGCACCCCGACATGAGCAGTACAGCACCTTCATCGTCGAATTGCCGAACCCCGGTTACAAGATCGTCAGAAACATCGAGACCATGCAGCCTCACACGGAACTGGGACTGAAACTCGGCGGCTCCCATGCGGAAGTCCTGATCGAAAACCTGAAAGTGCCCAGGGAAAATATCCTCGGCGGTCGCGGGCAGGGCTTCAACATGGGACAGCATCGTCTGGCCTACGGTCGGCTGAGACACGGCATGCACAACGTAGCGATGGCACAGCGGGCCCTGGACCTGGCCGCTGAACATGTCACCAAACGCGAAACGTTCGGCAAGCGCCTGGCGGATCGCCAGGGCGTTCGCTGGATGATGGCGGACTGCGCGGCGGAGATTTACAAGGCGCGGCTGATGCTGCTGCACATCGCTTACAAGGCGGAGAAAGGCATGGATATGCGCCAGGAAAACGGGATTGCCAAGGTGTTCCTGGCCAATATGGTTCACCAGGTGGTGGATACTGCCCTGCAGCTGCATGGAGCACTCGGCTACAGCCACGATACACCCCTGGCACGCTGGTATACCGGTATCCGCTCTCAGCGACTCGTGGATGGTCCGGATGAGGTACATCGCTGGAGAACCGGCGCCAACGTGATCAAGGCCTATGAAAAATACGGCACCACGGCGTCGGCCTGCGGTGGGGAACTGTTCGACTAGCTGGCATGGGCGCGGCGTGTGATCTTTACAAAAGGGGATCACACGCCGTCCATTTGACCCGGCCGCCGGGTCAGGGGAACATACGACATCCCAATCCAGACGGTAAATCCATGTCCTCCGACAACCCGGATATCTATCCGAGTCAGGAATATGCCCTGATCGGCAAGTTGCGCACCAATATCGAATCGGTCATCCGCAGCAACAATCACAGCATCACCTGGCTGCTGACCGCTTTCTTTGCAGGTGGCCACGTGTTGCTGGAGGATGTGCCCGGCACCGGCAAAACCACCCTGGCAAAAGCCCTGGCCGGATCGGTACATGCCGACTTCACGCGCATCCAGTTCACACCGGACCTGCTGCCATCAGACATCCTCGGTGTATCCATCTTCGATCAGCAGACCCAGGAATTCCGTTTCAGGCAGGGACCGATCTTCACCCAGATTCTGCTCGCGGACGAGATCAACCGTGCCTCACCCCGCACCCAGTCGGCACTGCTGGAAGCCATGGCCGAACAGCAGGTGAGCATCGAGGGTGAACGCCATGCCATGGACAGTATTTTCTTTGTTATCGCCACGCAGAACCCGGTGGAATTCCATGGTACCTATCCACTCCCCGAGGCCCAGATGGACCGGTTTGCGATGCGTTTCCAGCTTGGCTATGTATCCCGGGAAGACGAGGTGATGATCATGGATTCGCAGCGTTACTCGCACCCTCTGGAAAAGCTGACTGCCTGCATTGAACCTGATGACATCCGCCTGATCCGCCAGGCAGCCGCCAATATTCGGATTTCTGACGAGCTGAAGCGCTACATTGTCGACATCGTGGTTGCCACCCGGGAATACCCGGGCATTTCCATGGGCGCCAGCCCGAGGGCAGGCATCACGCTGATGAAATGTGCCCAGGCAATGGCGCTGATCAACGGCCAGGAGTTCGTGACGCCGGATCACATCCAGGAACTTGCTGTTCCCGTGATCGCCCACAGGCTGGTACTGGACGCCGGGACCCAGTATTCAGGTTCCCAGGCCTCGCAGGTCGTCCTGGAAATCGTACAGGATCTTCCAGTCCCGGCTTAGCCCCCATGGCATTCAGAGAGTTCATCTTCCCTACCTGGATTCGCCTGACCAACGTCAGCCGTCGCTCACGGCGCCGATCATCGGATCGCGGCCGACTGATGCAGACGGGGACCTTTATCTGCGGCGCCGTTGGTCTTGATACGGACCTTACCTATGTCTACCAGTTGTTCGCCCTGATGGTCTGCATCCTGATATCAGCACGCATCAGCCTCCGGTTTCAGATACCCGAGGTGTCGGTACGCCGCCAGCTGCCGCGCTATGCGACCGCCGGCGAACCCTTTGAGTACTACATTAACATCGTCAACGAGGGTTCACGGGTAGAAAGGGATCTGTCCGTCATGGATA
>JAQCAK010000081.1 GCA_027621895.1 Pseudomonadota bacterium
GAGGATCGCAGCACACTATGAAACGGAAGACGGTCTGCCGTTTCCCGAAGCAGCCACATTGGCTTAAGGAGTTAGCAGTGAATTTTTACGATCAACTTGTCAGTGAAACCGAGGCGGAGCGCCAGTACCTGCTGTCAGCACCGATTATTGCCGATGTGCTTGTGGGTAAGTTCAACCTCAATACCTACATTGCTTTCCTCAACCAGGCTTACCAGCATGTTCGCCATACGGTACCACTGCTGATGCAGGCCGGGGCGAGGCTGGGCCCGGGGCAACTCTGGTTGCAGCCGGCAGTGGCAGAGTACATTGAGGAAGAAGCCGGCCACGAGCAGTGGATTCTTAATGACCTCGAAACCTGTGGCTGTTCACGCCGGGACTATGAGCGTGCGATGCCGCATTTCGAGTCAGAGATGCTGGTCTCCTACCTTTATGACACGGTGCAGCGGGGTAACCCGGTCGGCATATTCGGCATGGTGCTGGTGCTGGAAGGCACCAGTGCAAACCTCGCTCCCCAGGTCGCAGAAATCGTGCAGGGAAAACTCGGCCTGCCCAACAAGGCCATGAGTTACCTGCGCAGTCACGGCGTACTCGACCAGGACCATATCCGGGGATTCGAGGAAACCATGAATCGAATCGACGATGAGCAGGATCGTGAAGCCATTATCCATGTCGCCAGGAATGTCTACCGACTCTACGGAAACGTCTATCGCATGATTCCGGAACGTGCTGCGATGCTTGATGAGCAGGCGGCCGCATGAAGCTTTCTGAAGCAAGGATACTGTTGACAGGCGCGTCCGGCGGTATCGGCTCGGCGCTGGCGGAATGCCTGCAGGATGAAGGCGCGGATCTGCTGCTGCATGCCAATCGGCATGTTTCTGCGCTCCATGGGTCCGCGACCGTTCAGGGAGATCTGTCGACGCCGGAAGGCACAGCGAACGTGGTCTCTGCTGCCGTGGCCTGTGACATCAACGTATTGATCAATAATTGCGGGATCAACCAGTTCTCGGCGTTTGAAGACGCCGATATCGAACGTCTTGTGAGCGTCAATGTGACCGGCCCCATGGTGTTGACTCAGAAGCTTCTGCCACACCTGAAAGCCTGCCCGGCGGCAACCATACTGAACGTGGGTTCAACCTTCGGCCAGATCGGTTTTCCTGGATATGTCACCTACTGTGCGACCAAGCACGCGATCAAGGGTTTCAGCGAGGCACTGAGACGGGAGCTGGCAGACAGCAGTGTCACGGTCCTGCACGTATCTCCCAGGGCAACCAATACCGCCATGAACTCTGCCCAGGTCAATGATCTGAATCTGGCGCTGGGCACTGGCAGCGACGAGCCCGACTACCTGGCCAGGAAGATCGTCCGGGCGCTGGCAACAGGCAAGGATCGCTTGCAGATGGGCGGCCCTGAAAAAGCCCAGGTAAAACTGAATTCGCTGTTCCCCGGGATTGTTGATGCAGTGCTTGCCAGGCAGCTGCCGACAATTCGCGACCATTACACAAGGTAGCGGTATCGACGGCTCCCGTCGATACCCGACCTGATTGTCTGAAACACGAGAGGAGAAATCTCATGAAACTTTTAATCAATCTGCTGGCAGTGGTTTTTCTCTGTCAGATCAACACGGTTTACGCCGCGGATATCGCGGCATTGCAGTCCCGCTGGGCAGAGGCGAACTACGAGATCACCGGTGACGACCAGGCCGCGGCATTTGAATCACTGATTGCTGATGTCAATGCGGCAGTGGCTGCTGAACCGGGTAATCCTGACCTGCTTATCTGGAAGGCCATTATTGAGAGTACCTATGCGGGCAAGACATCAGGTCTTTCGGCGCTGTCGCTGGTGAAATCAGCGCGCAGTGCGCTCGAAGATGCGATGGGAATTGACCCCATGGCTTTGAACGGGTCTGCCTACACCAGTCTCGGCGCGCTCTACTACCAGGTTCCACCCTGGCCCATCGCCTTCGGCAGCAGCAAAAAGGCCAGGCAGTACCTGGAGAAAGCGCTGGAAATCAATCCGGATGGTATCGACTCCAACTACTTCTATGGCGCCTTTATGGTGGAGGAGCAGGAGTATGATGCGGCAAAGCGGGCGCTTGAGAAGGCCCTGCAGGCTCCTGATCGTCCCGATCGACCCATCGCTGATCGCGGGCGGCGTGAGGAAATCCGTTCGCTGTTAAACCGTATCGCTGACAAGGTGTGATCAACAGATCAGAAACGCCAGAAAACATCCGCAAAAGGCGCGATGGGCAGTGCGCTGGTTGAAGACTCAACCAATTCGCTGCCCTTCATGGCATAGCTGGATCCCACCTGATTTTCGCGGTTCAGCAGGTTCGTTATACCGAGTTCCAGTCTGAGTTCGCTGTTGTTCAGCTGCCAGCGCCGGTGCAGTTTTATATCGACGCTCAGGTAGTCGGGCAGGCGCAGGCTGTTTCTGACCGGGGGCGCCGGGCTGTTCAGCGCCAGCCTTGTGGTGGGCCATCCTGAATGGTAGCTGGCCTCGGCAGTGACCTGCCAGTCGCGCAGTTTCCTGGACAGGCCCAGGTTTGCAGAATGTTTCTGGTCTGCACTGCGACGCACGGACCGTCCGTTCACTGTCTCCTCTACCTCCGCGCGGGTGTAGTTAAACCACCATTCGTTTCTGCCCTGAATCCCGGACAGGGAAAGCTCTACGCCACGGGCGGTGACGCTGCCCGGCGTGACCAGCCAGCGATCAACCTGCAGTTCCGGCACCAGGGTCAGTGTTTGTGAAAGATTCTCGAAGTAGGGAGCCGTGTTCCAGGTTTTCTTGTGGTACAGGTCCAGCCTTAAATCCATTGCACCCAGGGGCCGGGCATAACTCAGCACCCGATGAGTGGCCTCCTGTGGTGCAGGGAAGGTATCCACACCATCGCTGATATCCAGCTCGTGAATCCCGGGAACCTGGTTGAACTCACCCCAGCTCGCTCGCAGATCACCGCCGAGAAACGGATGTATCAGCAGGCTGAATCTGGGTGTCACTTCAGTCTGGAAACTGCCCTCAACGTAGTCCTGGCTGTCAGCGCGAAGGCCGGCCTCGACGTAGATCGACCGGGCGAGTGGTATCTTGAGACTGGCGTAAAGCGACGCGTGAGATCCGTAGTAGCTTCGGTGCAGGTCGATCTCGGCAGGACGCATATAGTTCGAGATGCCAGCGAATGCAGGATCAATAGAGAGCTCCGATTCAAATCCATATTCAGCATCCAGATAACGGTAGCCAGCACCGATTTCCAGTCTTGAGCGTCCCAGGTACAGGACTTCACTGTGGTTCAGCAAATAGACCCGGAATTCCTGGTCATCTTCGAGTTCACCGGAGACCATGCCGGGTTTTTCAACGTATCCCTCGCGGTCATCCTTGATCGTGGCAAAACCCAGGCGGGTCTCGGCAGTGGAACCGTTGGCGCGTTCCCGCTGAAGGGTGAACCACAGGTAGGTGTTGCCGTAGGTGGAGTGCGCTGCCTCGGTTTCACTGGAGTTGTTGATCGTAATGTCATCACCGAACCAGAGCAGGCTGGTCGACAGTCGGGTGCCTGTCCCCAGTTCCGAGTCCATGGAGAAATAAAGATCGCTGAAGGCGGGGCTGCCCAGTTCTGTTTCAGCCAGGCGACCGATCAGGTCAATCGTGCTGCGCCTGACACTGAGCAGATAGTCCTGGCCCATCAGTGAGCCACTCTGCAGCCATGAGGCGGTGTAAAGCCCCATGCCGAGTTCAGTGAACGGTTCCAATTCTGCGGGACGCACAGTTTCGATATCCAGCACACCACTGAGCCTGTCGCCGTAGCGGGCAGGAAATCCCCCGGTGATAAAGTCGAGGCTGGATACCAGGCGGTTGTCGAGTACCGAGAACAACTGGTTGAAGCGGTTCAGGTGGAAGGGCTCGTAAAGCCGCATGCCGTCAAGGAGGATCAGGGTCTCGTTTTCACGGCCACCGCGAATGGCTGACCGGCTGGACACGCCATTGCTGGCAGCACCTGGAAGACGGCTGGTAACCCGGAACGCATCGTTGGCCACAACCGCCCGATTCTTCAGGCTCTCCCGGTCCAGGTGCATGGCGGGGGTCACGTGATTCAGCTTGAACTCGTGGAGGCTGGACGTTACGACGATTTCCTCGATTGCGACAGTATCGGGAAAGGTTAGTGGGTCGATGGGCCCTCGGACCTCCACGGGCCGTCGAACAACAAGCAGGCGGTCGCCCTGCGCGGGCTTCAGATCCAGCTGGTAGGCATGCAGCACGTCCAGCAGCTTGTCGCGAGTGATGGGCTGCTCTGTCTCGAAAGTGACCTTGAAACGTGGACGGACCAGCGCCGTGCTGTAGATGATGTCGAAACCCTGTTCATTGGCCAGGGACAGGTACCTGGCCAGGGACACTGTCTGGTTTTCAGCCCGGGTGGTGGCCGGATTTAAGGAGAGCCCTATCAGAAGGCCGACTAACAGGTACCGCACTGGAGCAAACAGCCATCATCTGGAGGTCAGGTCCACCATGATAACGTTTTCAGCGCTGTCTATCAGTTCAAGATCTGTCGCCGGCAGCACATGGCTGAGCGACTCGGTAGCGCCCAGGTTACTGATGGATCCGCTCAGACGGGACTTTTCTGCGCTGGCCCTGGCCGGGGCGCTGGCGTAGTGCAGCTCTTTGCCCGTTTCCCGGGCTACCCATTGCAGATATTCATTAACCGGGCGTCCATCGATACTGAAAGCGGGTCTTGCAGACTCGGTCCAGTGCCATGAAGGATCGTGAATTGTCACGTTTTCCTCGGATACCAGGTTGTTTTCCGCGATCACGATTCTTTCACCAGGCTGCAACCTGTCTGCAAAGCCGTCATCGAAGATCTCGACCTCACCTTCCCGGACCTGCACGGACCAGCCGTCTTCCCCGGCTGTGACCATGAACTGCGTGCCGATATCTCGTGCCGTACCGTACTCGGTGGCAATGGCGAACTGGCTGTCTTTAACCTGGTGGTAGGAGTCTGCATAAATGGATCCTGTCATCAGGCTGATGTTGTCGGCGTCGGCCAACGAAATCACCGTGCCGCTGGCCAGGCGGGTATTCATGTTATTGCTGAGCGTCAGTGAAACCGGCTGATCTGCCTTCAGGAAGGTACCTGCCGGGAAATCAACGCTGCTTGCAGCCTGCCAGGTGATGCCATCGGCGGAGGTCTGCAGGCGCGCAGTCATTGAGGCGACGTCGAGTTCGACATCCAGGGTCGCAACAATCGCAGCCTCCTGGGGCGTCGTCTGTAACAGGCTGCCGAGGTAGACCGTTCCTGAAATTGCAGCAACCGCGGCGGCGATCCTGAGCCAGTTGCGACTGGGACCGGCAGTGGTTTTCCCGCCCACGGCTTCGTCCTGCCATGCCTGGTAGACATTGGCCCGGACCCGGGCCGTCATCTCTTCGGGTGGGGTCTCCAGCGGTCCCACTCGTTCCAGAATTGTCTGGATATCCTGTTCCGTGAGCGTTTCTTTTTCCTGACTCATCTCATGTCTCCTGGCCGGGATAGCCCAGCTGGGGTGAAACCTGCTTTATCGCGCTCTTAAACGCGGACCTGGCTCGTGCCAGCAGGGATTGTGCGGCCAGGTCGGTCGTGTCCAGTCTCTCCGCGATCTCGGTCACCGACAGCCCGAGGATGTATTTCCATTCCAGAGCCTGACCGTAATTGCCGGGCAGGAAGTCCAGAATTTCAACGATGAGCTGCCTGATCTGTGTGGATTCGTAGTCATCGTCGGGCGAATCCAGGCTTTCAAGCTGCTCCAGGATTGGCCTGATACCGTCATCATCGGCGGGCACCTCGGGCGCACGCCGGGCATGCTTTCTGTAGTGCATGTTGATCTCGTTCCTGCATATCTGGCAGAGCCAGGTAAACATGGCTGCTTCTCCGCGGTAACTGGCAATGCTTCGCATCGCGTTCATCATGGTGGTCTGTACGATATCCTCGATGGCCGAATCGTCGTCCATCCTGGATTTCGCGAAGCGGAACAGGCGCGGGAAGTACTGGTTGAAGAACTCATTGAACTTCTGCTCGTCACCCGCGATGAGTGCCTGCGCGAGCGCAAGATCATCCTTGTGTGCCACGTTACCTGCCACGAGGTTGTTCCGTTTCAACGTTAGAGGGGGGATTTTTGAAAATCATTCGCCTTCCGGGTCAATTTTTGCGCTATTTTTCGGCCACTGGGAGGCTTTCCTGTCGGTAGACCCCATAGAGCTTCTCGCGGTACAGCAGGCCGGGAAGCAGCGCCCAGGCCAGTGCCCGGTCAGCCATCTCCGGGCTCAGTAGCACCGGTTCCAGCAGGTCTGACTGGCGATCATAGCCGAACTGTGCGGCTGGCAGGTCAGGGCGGTGAATGACGACCTGGTCACCCCGCATGTAGGCATGGTTGTCACCATACTGCATGACTGCGCGACCCTGGCTGTCCGCTGGCGCTGCCAGGACATTTTCACCGGGGAAGGGCGCAATACCGCTGATACCCGCCAATCCAAGCAGGGTCGGAATCAGGTCGATCTGGCTGGTGATCCGGGACACCTTCCGGGGAGTGACGTCGGCACCGAGAATAACACCGGGAATGTGATAGCTGGAAACCGGCACCAGGTCGTAGCCCCTGGGGCGTTCGTCGTGATCCGCGACGATCAATACCAGGGTGTCCTGCCAGTAGTCGGACTGGCGGGCTTTTTCAATGAACTGGCCAACGGCGTAGTCTGCATACTTCACCGCGTTGTGCTTGCTCTGTTTCGGCTCCTCATAGAGCTCGATGCGACCATCCGGGAACTCGAAGGGGCTGTGGAAAGACGACGTGAAGGCCACTGCAAAGACAGGTTGTTCGCTGTTTTTCAGTACCTGGTGGGTTTTCTCGAGAAGATCCTCGTCGGACACGCCCCAGGTGCCCTTGAAAATCCATTCGTCATAGTCATTGATATCGATAGCCTCATCAAAACCATTGTTGAGGAAGAAACCCTGCATGTTGTCAAAATGTGCCTCACCGCCATAGATAAAGTAGTTTCGATAGCCCAGGGGACGCAGGGTTTCTGCCATGGTGTAAAACCCGGTTTGCGAGCCGCTCAGCTTCAGCACACTCCTGGCGGGTGATGGCGGAAACCCGACAACGATGGCTTCCAGGCCGCGTGCGGAACGAATGCCGGTGGCATATAGGCGCTCGAACCAGATGCCCTGGTCAGCCATGGTGTCCAGGTAAGGAGAAAGCGGCAGTCCACCCAGGGCGCCGATAAACCGTGCTCCCAGGCTCTCCTGGACGATAATCAGAATATTGCGCAGCTTTGCAGGCTGCCCGCCTGCGCCGAATCGGTGCTGGG
>JAQCAK010000082.1 GCA_027621895.1 Pseudomonadota bacterium
CTGCCACGCAACGAGGAGTTTAACTGGGTCAAGCATGTTTCCGTCGAACTGACCGCACAGATGCTCGCGACCCTGTTCGACGTGCCCCAGGAAGACCGGCTGAAACTGATTGAATGGTCGGACACGATCCAGAACCTGGGAGATCCGGAGCTTTTCGAGACACCGGAAGAAGGCTTTCAGATCCTGTTCCAGTGCCTGGCCTACTTCCAGGAAATCTACGAGGCACGCAAGCACGAGCCGCCCAAATTCGACCTGATTTCCATGCTCGCCCATGACGAATCAACCAACAGCATGGAACCCCAGGAATTGCTGGGCAACGTGATGCTGCTGATCGTTGGCGGTAACGATACCACGCGGAACTCGATTTCCGGCGGTGTACTGGCACTGAACCAGCATCCTGATCAGTACGAGAAGCTGCTGCAGAACCCGGGACTGATTCCCAAGATGGTGCCTGAGATTATCCGCTGGCAGTCACCGGTCGCACACATGGCCAGAACCGCAACGGAAGATACCGAAATCGGCGGCAAGCTGATCAGGAAAAATGACCGGGTCTGCATGTGGTACATCTCCGGTAACAGGGATGAAGATGCCATCGAAAATGCCAACCAGTTCATCATCGACAGGACGAATCCCCGTCAGCACACCGCTTTCGGGTACGGCGTACATCGATGTGTTGGAAACCGGCTGGCGGAGATGCAGCTGCGAGTCATCTGGGAGGAGATCACAAAGCGTTTCTCCCGTGTCGAGGTCACGGGAGAACCCAGGTTCCTGGCATCAAGCTTCATTCACGGGATCAGGGAACTGCCGGTCACGCTGCGAGACTGATCATGTCAGATCACCCCGGCACTCGTTGAGAATGCGGCTCTCGAAATCCGCATCCCGGGTAATCCACGCAAATGAACGCTCCAGGTAGCGAACCATTTTCTTTTTATAGCGATTAGACAGCACCGGATCGTCGTTGATCAGGCGGTAAAAGTCCTGCTCGGCGGCAATCATCTGCTGCCTCGCTGCCGGCAGGTTGTCATTGTGGATACAGTAGCCACGGTAGAGCCGCTGGGTCACTTTCTTGATCGGCAGGGCTGGATTCGGGACCGCATAACGGGCATCAACCACCCCGGCACTGTCGAAATCGTAGAGCACCGGCACGTATTTCCCCGCGGCGTTTTTCAGCAGTTTCGCGTTGTGACAGCAGGAACCGGACATGGCGGACACCAGCGAGAAATCCGGATTGGCGACCACATAGTTGAACAGACCCAGGACAGCAGCGACGTCCAGATCCAGGTCCTGGTAGTCAATGGACTGCAGATCAACCAGGTCCATGCCGACACGCTTCGCCATACGCTGCTTGCGTTCGATAAAAAATGCTGGCTCGGTTCGCGTCGAGCCGTCTTCTTCAATATAGGTGGCATTGACCCAGCGGGTCTTGAAGTAAACCGGGGCGATCTGTTCGTATAGCTTGTAAACCAGATATTCGGCCCGCAGGTAATCATAGTTGACGCCTCCCTTGCGGCAGAGCACCACCAGCTTGGTTTTCTTCTGGTTTTCGAAATAGGTATCGTCAATCTGCTCGTTATCAAAATCGAGCCAGAGCGGTGGATTCTTGCAGGTCATACTCTGCAATCGCTTGTTACCGCGAACCTCGACTTCAAGATTGAATGTCTGACCCTCAAACTTCAGCTGGGCGGGATATTCCTTGTCCTTGTCACGATCCTCGCGGATCTGGCCGAACGGCGCCTGCAGGGTGATATCAATCACCTCGTATGAACCGAACAGTTAATCCGCGGAAACCTGAACCGCGAAATTCGATAACAGCAGGACAGTAAGCAGTCTCGGCAATGGGGTATTGAAGAACTTCATGCGGTGGCTCCGGCAACAGGTGAATGAATTGTACTAAAAGCCCTCGGTCTGGTGGACATTCTTCCAGATCAGATTCGGCAGGAAGCGTCTTAAACGCTGGGCCATTCGGGTGCCCTTGCCGGGGAAAACAAACAGTTCGCCGGCCGCAATAGTGGCATCAATGGCATCGAGGACATCCTGCGCCTCGATATGGGCACCCTGATCGAAGACCTTTGGCCATACGGTATCACGGGCCTGGTCCAGCAGCGGAGTCTTAACCGGCGGTGGGCAAACACAGACGATATTGACGTTGCTGTCCCGGTGCTCATGGTGAAGCACCTCGGTAAAAGCCACGACCGCGAACTTGCTGGCATTGTAGGCAGCCATGTAAAGAATAGGCACCCAGCCGGCCAGGGAAGCAAAATTCACGAGTTCACCCTCGTTACGCTCAAGCATCCCCGGCAGCACCGCCTTGCTGACATTGACCACGCCGTTGTAGTTGATGTCCATGACCCGGTGAAACACTTCCACATCCTGGTCGACAACACGCCCCAGAGGCATGATGGCTGCGGCGTTATAGACACGACGGATTGGCCCGAGCTTTGTTTCGGCCTCGTCCACCGCCTGGGCTACTGCCTCGTAGTTGGTGGTATCGACATTGAAAGTCCGGATATTCTGGTGAAACTCGGCGGTCTCAAGCAATCCCTGCTCATTCACGTCCAGGGCCGCGACCTGGTAGCCTTTCTCCGCAAAGTTGCGCGCGGCCAGACGTCCCATGCCGCTGCCCCCGCCCGTGATGAAAATTGTCTCGTCCAACATGCCACCCTCCCGGATTGATAGCCAGAGTATACCCAAACCCAGGACAGACGCGGCGATTCCATAAAACAGTCTGATCTGCTTGTTTTTTGACTCCGGTCAGTTTTCAGCGTCTCCCGATTTGTTGAAATACCCGGGACAGCAAACAGAAATCGAGGGAGCACAAGAAGATGGTTGAAACAGCCACAGGTACAGATCGTTCTGCCGGCGTGACTTACCAGTCCATTCTGGATGAGGACAGCCGCCCCGTACCCGCCAGCCTCCGCGCTGAAAACCCCATGCCAGCCGGCCCCACGAAGGTGCCCGCTGAACGCTACTATTCAAAGGAATTTCACGACCTGGAAGTCGAAAAGGTCTGGAAGCGCGTCTGGCAGATGGCCTGCCATCAGGACGATATTCCCGAGGTGGGTGATTACCACGTTTATGAAATCGCCCATCTGTCATTTCTCGTGGTTCGAACCGCTGAAGACGAGTTCAAGGCCTACCACAATGCCTGCCTGCACCGGGGTCGAATGCTGAAGATCAAGGATGGCAAGCGAGCCCGTGAATTTCGCTGCGCCTTCCATGGCTGGGCCTGGAACCTCGATGGATCATTGAAGGAAGTCCCCTGCCACTGGGATTTCCCGACTGTCAGTGCGGATACCCACAGCCTGCCGGAAATCAGCCTGGGTCGATGGGGCGGCTACATTTTCATCAATCCTGATGAAAACGCCGAACCACTGGAAGATTTCCTGGGAGACCTGTCTGACCAGTTCCCTACTCTGCCCTATGAGAAAAGATACAAGACGGCACACGTGGCCAAGATCCTGCGTTGCAACTGGAAGATTGCCCAGGAAGCCTTTTCCGAGGCCTACCATGTGATCACCACACATCCGACCATCCTCGAAAGCATCGGGGACGCCAACACCCAGTACGACGTGTTCGGTAACTACTCGCGGGCAATGTCCCCCAACTTTGTTCGCAGCCCGCACGTCAATCAGGAATGGGACCCGTTGGAGGATGGTCGGTTGTATACAAAGCTGCGTCACGCCCTGACCGGACATATCTATGAGATGGGCGATGACGGCCTGGTTCACCTCACTGACCACCAGGGCAACATCAGCAAGTTCAAGCCCGACGCCACCTGGGTCGAAGGTCCCATGACACAGTGCGCCCCCAACATGTGCAACTGGATCGGCGGACACCAGCTACCCGGCGGCAATGTTGTTCCGCTGGCACCACCACCCCGCGTTCCTGAAGGCAAGAATCTTCGGGAAATCATGGCAGCACCCGTGCGGGAGAGCCTGAAATCGGTGATCGGCGAGGCAGCAGAGAATATCTGTGACGCTGAATTGCTGGATTCGATCTACCTCACCGTGTTCCCCAACTTTCACCCCTGGGGCAGTTTCAACCAGATCAACTACCGGTTCAGGCCTCACGGCGACAACCCCGAGGAATGCATCATGGAATGCATGTACCTGGCACCCATCCCGGAAGACGGCAATTACGAGCCTTGCCGGGAAGTCCACTGGCTGGGCCCGGACGATGACTGGTGTGACGCGCCGGAACTTGGCATGCTCGCCAAGGTCTTTAACCAGGACGTTGTCAACATGCCGGAAGTTCAGCGTGGACTCAAGATGCTGAAAGTACCGGAAATCATCTTCGCCAACTACGGGGAGACAAAACCGCGTCACTTCCATAAACTGTTGAATGAATGGCTGGAAAAAAACTGAGAAACAATGACTGAACCACAAACGCCATATGAAATTCTTGGTGACCAGGGCATCAAGCAGCTGGCAAGCGCTTTTTATGACGTGATGGACGAACTGCCGCTGGCTGCGGATATCCGGGCGATGCACGCCGAAAACCTGGATCACATCAAGCGCATGCTGGCCGCCTATCTGACAGGCTGGATGGGTGGCCCGCCGGTTTACCTGGCAATGAAGGGAACCGTCTGCCTGACGGATCCGCATGAGCCTTTTCGAATTGGTCCGAAAGAGCGGGATCAATGGCTGGCCTGCATGGACGAGGCCCTGAACCGCATTGGAGCCAGCGAGGAGCTGAAACAGATGCTCAAGGACCCCATGTACCACGTTGCAGAAACGGTGCGCAACTGCGAGGACTCAACCCCCCGCAATCATGGGCCCAACATTATCGCTGCCCGCTGATTCGCGGCACGGATGAATGTGTATCTTTAAGCCAAATGCGCTTCCCTGGGCTGGCTAAATAGGCCAGTCTTCGTGTCTCGAGAATCCGGACGAATATAACCTGATGCAGTGTCTTGAAAAGAACGCCGTGGTCAACGGTGTGCGCATGACCTATTTTGAGCGCGGTATTTCTTTCCGCGGGACCCGGCCGACGCTGCTGTTCGTCCATGCCACGGGATTCCATGCTCGCGTCTGGGACAAGATCATTGACGCTCTGGGCGACTATCACTCCATCAGCGTTGATCAGCGTGGGCACGGGCGCAGTGAGAAACGCAAGATCACTCACTGGGACGAGGTCATCAAGGATGTCGGGGAACTGATCCAGCAACTTGACCTGCACAATATCGTGGGCATCGGACACAGCATGGGCGGCCATGCGCTGATCGGCGCCGCGGCTGACTACGAGGATCGCTTCAGGGAAATCATCGCGATCGACCCGGTGATTCCTGCAGAAGAGCACTACCACACCGAGGCCTCGATGCTATTCAGCGGTTCCGAGGCCCATCCCACGGCCAAGCGACGCAATGAGTTCGATTCGCCCGAGGAAATGGCTGAACGCCTGCGCAACAAAGGCTCTTACGGCGTCTTTGATCCTGACATGCTGATGGACTACTGCAAGTGGGGCCTGCTGCCTAACGACAAGGGCAAGGGTTACATCCTGGCCTGCCCGCCGGAAGTGGAGGCCAGCGTCTATATGTCGAGTCGCTCGAACCACCACATTTATCATGCGGTACGCAGCCTGGAGATCCCCGTCCTGATTATTCGGGCACAGGAACCCAAACCGGATCGCGATGTAATGGACTTTTCGGTTTCACCAACCTATCCCGGGCTGGTCAACGAATTCAAAAACGCCCGCGAGATTCATTTCGCGGACCACACGCATTTTCTGCCGATGGAGATTCCCGGCGAGATCACCCGCATCATCGAGGATGAACTCGCCGGTTTGAACTAGTCCATACCCCGCTTGCCCGCCTCGCGGATCATCGGCTGGTACTCGGAGAATGCCGGCGGATTGGCCGAACCCGTGGTATAGCCTGCATCCGTCGTGAGCGTATGACCGGTGGTATAGCCTGATTCGTCACTGGCCAGCCAGAGTACGGCATTGGCCACGTCTTCAGCGGTACCCGGCCTGCCCTTCAGGGGCGACGTCTCTGCAAGCCGCGCCTTGGTGCCTTCGATGTCATTAGGGTCACCCTGCAGGCCAGCGACCATGGAAGTCGCCATGCCCGCCGGCGAGATACAGTTGACCCGGATACCAAACTGGGCCAGTTCAGCACCCACGTTCTTGGTAATACCAACGATGGCATGCTTGGCCGCGGCATAGGCATGTGGACCCAGCCCACCCATGATCCCCGCGGTACTGGACATGCTGATGATCGAACCGGTTTTCCTCGGGATCATGACCCGCGCGGCATGCTTGCAGCCATAGAATACGCCGTTGATATGAATATCGATCGTACGCTTCCATTCATCGGCGGGCGTGGTGGCTATGGGACCGACTGCACCCACAATGCCGGCGTTGTTGTACATGATATCCAGCTGGCCGAACTTCTCGACCGCCGTGTCTACCATGCGAGCAACCTGGTCCTCATTGGTGACATCGCAGTGGACGTAGACCACCGCGTCACCGATTTCCCTGGCCAGCGCTTCACCGACATCATCCTGAATATCCCCCATGACAACCCTCGCACCTTCCTCAACGAAGCGTCGTGTTGTCGCCAGTCCGAATCCGCTGGCCGCACCCGTGATCGCTGCGACCTTTCCTTCCAATCTTCCTGCCATGTTTTACCCTCTGTCTTTATTAGTATTGATGAATGGAATCATGCTCCTTCAATGGCAAGTATGACATATTCAACAGCTCGCCCAATCCCTGCCTATCTGGTACTTTTCAGGCTGAGGGATTCAACTACAGCGAGGATCTATGGAACTCAGTGAGTTGTCTGATCGCATGGAAATCGAGCAGGTGATTTATCGCTACTGTCGCGGCATCGACCGGGGCGACCGCGAGATGATCAGAAGTGTCTACCATCCTGACGCTCACGATGACCATGGGACTTTCAAGGGTGCCGGCATCGATTTCGCCGATCTGATTGTCGACTCCATGGATCAGCAGACAATGGCTGCGCAGCACCATATCACCAACATTTACATCGAACTGCGTGGTAACAGGGCCCACGTGGAAAGCTACTTCCTGGCTTTTCACCCCACCGGGACTGGCAGCGCCGAAACCCTGGCCAGGATGGGTGGCCGTTACCTGGACCTGTTCGAAAAACGTGAAGGAAAATGGTTAATTGCAGACCGCAAGGTTGTTTCCGACTGGACCCGAACCTCAATGTCCGGTGACACCTGGGATATCGCGGCACACTTCCCAGCGGGGGCCAGGCGTGAGGCTGATCTTTCGTACACAATGTTTAGCTGAGGATAAAAAACGATGATGAACATCACCGTACCCGGGCACCCCTTCCAGT
>JAQCAK010000083.1 GCA_027621895.1 Pseudomonadota bacterium
CCTTGCGCGTCGCCAGTATGCCAACGACCCCGATCAGGACAGTGCCCACGGCAGGACCGAGTATCCAGAGCTGCGGATTCACGGTGTACTGCAGGTCAAACACTTGCGTTTCCAGCAGAAAAACCGTGATCTCCGCACCGATGGTGGCCAGAATGCCGGCAAACAGCCCCAGGGCGCAGAACTCGATCGCCAGGCTGCCCAGCACCAGTCGACGCCCGGCACCCAGTGTGCGCAGGATCGCATGCTGTTTCATGCGTTCATCCATGGATGCCTGGATACTGGCCAGCAGAACCAGCGCACCGGACCCCAGGATCAGCACCAGTACCAGCTCGATGGCGAGTGTGACCTGGTCAATAATGCGCTGGACCTGCTCGATCAGCGCGTCAATTTCGATGACCGTCATGGTGGGATGCTCGCGAAGCAGTTCATTAAGGAACACCTTCTGGTCCTGCCTGAGGAAAAAGCTGGTCATGAAGGTTGAAGGAAAAGACTCCAGGGCTCCGGGCGAAAAAATGATATAAAAATTCGGCTGCATATTGTCCCAGGCGACCGTCCGGATACTGGCAACACGGGTACCCAGTTCGCGCCCCTGGATCGAGAACACCAGCTCATCGCCGACCTTCAGCTGGTTGCGAAAGGCCAGGTCTTTCTCCAGGGAGACCAGGGGGGGCCCGGCATAATCGGCGTCCCACCATTGCCCGGCGATCAGCTGGTTGTCGTCAGGGAGCTGGTCGGACCAGGTCAGGTTGCGGGTAGAACTGGACCTGGGTCCATCATCGTCCATGTGGCGCAGCCGCTCGTCCCGCTCTGTGGCGAGCTCTCCATTCACCTTCAGTACACTGCCCCGGATCATCGGATACAGTGGCTGAGAGGTGACACCCTCAGCGTCAAACATCTCCCGTATCGGGGCAACATCCTGTGGCGAGATATTGATCGCAAAATGGTTGGGCGCATCTTTCGGAATCTGCGCCTGCCATTCGCTGATCAGGGCTGTCCTGACCAGGAACAGGATCAACAGCAGCATGATGGCCAGCCCGAACACCAGTATCTGCAGGGTGTTCTCCTGCCCCCGCCGCTGCATGCCGGCCAGCGCCAGCCGCCAGGCGCTGCCGGCCTGCATGCCCAGCACGCGGCCGCTTCTCAGCAACAGGAACGCGGCAAAAAACAGGATCACCAGCGACACCACGGCACCGCTGAATATCAACAGCGTCAGCTTGAGGTCCTGGGAGTACCACCACATCAGTCCCAGGGTGCCCAGTACCGCAAAAGCATAGGTCAGCCTGTCCACCAGGCGTGGATCACCCAGGTCACGGCGGATCACGCGGACCGGTTCGATACTGCGCAGCTTCAGCAAGGGTGGCAGGGCAAAGGACAGCAGGCAGATAAACCCGGTGACCAGCCCCAGCAGAACCGGCCGCAATGAAGGCGCCGGCAGCTCAATGGGAATATAGGGTGCCAGGATATTTGCCACGACCATCTGCAACCCGAAGCCGATGCCGGCACCCAGCAGCGTCGCAGCAATACCGAGAAACACGAAGATGAACAGGAAGATGCCGTCAACCCTCGCTGGCGTGGCACCCAGGGTTTTCATGATCGCCACATGGTCATAGTGCCGCAGGCTGTAGCGCTGGGCAGCGAGCGCAATGGCCACGCCGGCCAGGACCACCCCCAGCAGTGAACCCAGCAGCAGAAAACGCTCACCTCGGTCCAGAGCATTTCCGATACTCTCTGTCCCTTCCTTGACCCCGAAGATGCGCGAGTCGGAATCAATCCTGGGTTTCGCCCAGGCAGTAAAAGTTTCCAGGTCAGCAGGGTCACCGGCAAACAGGTACCGATAGGTTATACGACTGCCGGGCTGCACAACTTCTGTCGCCGCCACGTCCGCCAGATTCATCAGCAGCCTTGCTCCCGCGTTTTCAAAGCCGCCGCCCCGGTCCGGCTCCTTGATCAGCACCCGGGTCACCGGGAAACTCGCCGCACCCACATCCAGCAGGTCGCCGGGCTGTATATCGAGCGATGGAAACAGGCGGCTTTCCATCCAGACCTCGCCAGGCGCAGGCCCCTGGTCAACCGGCGCGCCGCGAACGAAAGGCTCATCGCCGGCAATCAGTGTTCCCCGCAACGGATAGGTCCCATTCACGGCCTTGACGGATGTCAGCTGGGCGCGCTCCGCCGAAAAAACCATGGAGAGGAAACTCAGGCTTTCTGCCCGCTGCAGGCCAAGCTCATCCGCCCGCTGCAGAATCGAGGGATCAATCGGGTCACGTGAAGAGATAACCCGGTCTGCTGCCAGGAAGCTGGCAGATTCAGAGATGAGGGCCTGCTGCAGTCGATCCACAAACAGCGTCACCGTGGTGACCGTCCCCACGGCGATCACCAGGGATGCCAGCAGCAATGTCAGCTCGCCGGCACGCCAGTCGCGCCAGAGCAGTTTAAGGGCCAGGGCAATCATCAGGCGTTAGTCGAGATGGGCGTGACGTTGGACGTATCCGGAATCACGATCTCACCCGAGGCCAGGTGAATGGCTCGATCGCAGCGGTCAGCCAGGCGCTGGTCATGGGTCACCAGCACCAGTGTCGTACCGAACTCCTCGTTCAGGTCAAAGATCAGGTCAATCACATGTAACCCGGTGGTGGTGTCCAGGTTTCCCGTCGGCTCGTCGGCAAACAGGATTTCCGCGGATGACGCAAAAGCCCGGGCGATGGCGACCCGCTGCTGTTCCCCGCCGGACAACTGGCGCGGATAGTGGTGCGTCCGATGACCCAGCCCGACCCGGTCGAGCAGCATGGCTGCCTTGTCGGCAGCGTCCCGGTCACCCTTGAGCTCTGCCGGCAGCATCACGTTCTCGATAGCAGTCAGGCTGCCCAGCAGCTGGAACGACTGGAACACAAAACCGACCAGTTCAGCCCGGACGCCGGCCCGCTGCTCTTCATCCAGTGACGTCAATTCATACTGTCCAAGGGATATGCGGCCCCGGGAGGGAGTGTCCAGCCCGGCAAGCAGGCTCAACAGTGTGGTTTTGCCAGAACCGGAGGCGCCGACGATCGCGACAGACTCTGATTTCTTGATTTCAAGGTCGATCCCTTTCAAGATGGTCAACTGTCCTTCAGATGTGCTGACCGTTTTTCCAAGGTTCTCAGCTTTTATCATGATTAACCCGTTGCTGGCCCATGGGCCGCTCCCTTCAATAATTTGTTGTCTGCGTGCCAACCTGGCCGCGGTTTTTCTGTGTCTGGCATTTACCCAGGCCGCCAGTGCCGATTCCGCGACCCGGTCTTCCGCGACCCGGTCTATTGTGGTCTATGGCGACAGCATCAGCGCTGCCTATGGCATTGAGCGCGACCAGGGCTGGGTCAGCCTGCTTGAGCAGCGCCTCGCCGAAACCCACCCGAACTTCCGGGTGATCAATGCCAGCGTCTCCGGCGAAACAACCGGGGGCGGCGTCACAAGACTGGCCAAAACCCTGGAAGTCCATCAACCGGATATCCTGGTGCTCGAACTCGGCGGCAATGACGGCCTCCGGGGCTATCCCATCGACAGAATACGCTCGAACCTCGAGGACATGATCACCCGCTCAATGGATGCCGGTGTTCAGGTTCTCCTGGTCGGCATGGTCCTGCCTCCCAACTACGGCAGGCGCTATACCCAGGCTTTCGAACAGACCTTTGCCGAACTCGCCGCCCTGTCCGACCTGCCCGTGGTGCCGTTCCTGCTGGAAGGCACCTCGACAGAGCGATCGCTGATCCAGGGTGACGGGATTCATCCCACCGCCGAGGCCCAGCCTCGCCTGCTGAATGATATCTGGTCGAAGCTCGAAGCCTTACTGTGAGTCAGTCTGTTTAAGCACTGTTCCCGAAACTGTTTCCCTGCCTGCAGGACTCGTCCTGTCATTGTCTCCTGTGTCACCCATTACAAAGCCCCGGCCCCGTGACGCCCACCGAGCAGTGCTTCCCGTGCTCGCCAGTCCGGCATGACCTTGTCCATCAGCCCATAGAATCTGGCATTGTGAGCAAAATGGCGCAGATGACAAAGTTCATGCGCCACAACGAAATCTATTTGCGGCAGGCCTTCCTTGACCAGCAGCAGGTTCAGGCACAGTTCACCCTGTGATGAACAACTGCCCCATCTTGACTTCATCTTACGAATCACCAAGCCGGTCGGTTCAATCTGGTCAGTAAAGCACCTGTTCACCTGTGCTATCCGCTCCGGGAACAGTGATTCCGCCTGGCGCCGCAGCCAGCCCCGGACCTGGCGTTCCAGACAGGCCGGATCCCCGGGTTGCCTGCTGCCGATCACCAGCCTGTCCCCCTCCCTTTCCACCAGTTGATGACGGCTCCGGGTCACATCCAGGGCCAGAAACCGGCCCAGGAAGCACACCTGGCCACCCGGTCGGTAGTCATCCGCCGGACGCGTGTAACGGGACCTGAGTTCGGCTTCCGCACGGCGAATCCAGTCGTGGCGACTGGCAAGAAAGGTCTCAATATCGCGCCAGGCGCAGTTCACCGGCACCCGCAGTTCAGGCAATCGGTCCTTTTCCACGTAGAGCCCCATGGTCTTGCGACGACGCCTGACGACCCTGAGCTGAATCACGTCATCACCACGGGACATTTCAAACAGGTATTCAGCCTGTCGACCCCGAACCGCGGTTTCAAGATTCTGAAAGCGAGTGGTCACGTTTTCCCTTCGGCCAGGAAAGGATGCATCATGCCGAACCTGATCCGTTGCCACCCTGCGCGCTGCTGCCACCCAGACAGGGCGGCGACATGGGTGCTGTGCCGTGTTTCTGCCGCCACTCTTCCGGTGTATAGGTATGGATTGCCAGCGCGTGAACAGGCCCTGCCAGTTCATCCTTCAGCACCTGGTTCACCTGGCGATGGCGGGCAATGAGCCGCAGTCCATCGAAGTCAGTGGACACCAGTACCACTTTGAAGTGGGACTCGGAGCCTGGTGGTACGTTGTGATTGCCGCTTTCGTTGATCACTTCGAGGTGTTCGAGAGCAATGGCAGCTGCCAGCTTTTCCTCAATCAGGCCCTGAATGCTCATCAGCCCTTCTCCGTCAGAATAAACACACCGTCCCAGTCGGCAGCAGGTGGCGAATCCAGATAGGCCTGGCAACGGGCGATATAGGTTCGGGCCGGCCCATCCTGGTCGTCTATCTCCAGGCACTTCTCAAACGCTGTTTTGGCGGCGCGGAAATCACCGTTCTTGTAGAGCGCCAGCCCTCGACCGAACTGTTCAACCAGGTCAGCCAACCCGAACGGCGTCTGGTTCTTTTTATCCAGCAGTTCATAAACGGTGACTGATTCTGATTTTCCCACCACCCTGATGGTGTCAAGCTCGCGGACATCAATATCGTCGCAGCACCGGTCGTAGGTATTCTGGGAAATCATCATGCGGGAACCATAAGCCTTGGTGGCGCCTTCCAGCCGGGCGGCCAGGTTCACCGCATCTCCCATGATGGTGTAATTCATCCGCTGGAAGGATCCCATGTTACCGACAACCATCGCGCCGGAATTGAGACCCATTCGAACCCGCAGCTGTGGCACACCTTCATCGGCCCAGCGATGTCGCAGTTCCACCAGCCGGTGATTCATGTCAATGGCGGAGTAACAGGCCAGCCTCGCATGATCGGCCTGCACAGTGGGTGCACCCCAGAAGGCGATAATGGCATCTCCTTCAAACTTGTCGACCGTACCTTCATAGCCAATGATGATGTTACACATCTCGGTCAGATAGTCGTTCAACACCTGAACCAGCTCGGTGGGAGTCAGGTTTTCCGAGATGCTTGAGAAGCCTGCAATATCAGAGAAGTAGGCAGTCATGTCCCGCTCTTCACCACCCAGCTGAACCCTGCCGGGATCTCTCACCAGATCAGCCACAACCTTGGGTGACAGATACTGGCCGAACATGTCCCGGATCATGGCTTTCTGGCCCATCTCCGAGATGTAGAACCGGATGTTGATGGCCAGCAGCGAGAAGATGGATGCCAGCAACACGTAGCTCATGGATACCACCAGCCCACTGGCAACGAAGAAATAGGTCGTCAGCAGGATGTAGCCGAGCATGGCCAGCCCGCTGAATGCGTTACGTGGCAACGGATTCTGGATTCGCCGGGTCCAGAGGAAGATCCCCAGCAGCAAGAAACCAAATGACAGCTCCAGCCAGAGCGGCGCTGGACGCAGCGGGCCGCCCCGCAGAATCGTGGTGATGGAATTGGCGATCACCTCTACCCCGTAGTCATTGCCGACAGGTGTTTCAAATTCATCGTGGGCGACCTCGGCAACCTCACCAATCAGCACGATCTTGCCGTCCACCAGGTAGGCCAGGTCCCGGAGTTCTTCCTCATCATTGACGAACAGCAGGTCTGACGCCGAGATACCGATGACCTCATGCAGGTTCACCGTACCCTCTCCGTCTCCGAAGGCAGGCAGCAGCGGGTAATCGATGTACAGGTCGTTAAACTGATCCAGCTGCACATTGATATCGGGACCGATACGCAGCACGCCTTCACGCAGCTCCGGTTCCTCGTCGAGATACATCGAAACTGCTTCAACCACAAAGGGCCAGGCATCATACCGGTCCACCATCTCTGGATGGATACGCAGGCGGACAATGCTTTCCGAGATCGCACTGTTTGAACTGATGTTCGAGTAACCATGCTCGGTCAGGTCAGCAAACCGGTCGATGGCAGTATTCAGGTCACGAAACTGATTGCCGACGATTTCCGCCTGCGAGACCAGCAGTACGTTCTCGACCTGGCGCAACGCGTCTTCCAGGGTAGGGTCCTCTCCATAGGCGCTGTTGAAGTCCAGCAGCATGTCGACCCCCAGGACCTTTGCACCCATGGCATGCAGCCTGAGAAGGATGGTTGACAGGTCGATTCGGCGCAGCGGGTACTTGTCATACTCCGCATAAAACTCTTCGTCCGTGTAGACAATCACAACTTCATCGGCCGGACTGGCCAGGTACTCGTCACCGAAGTGATTGCGGAGTATCTGGCGGTAGGACAGGGTTTCATCCTCGAGCAGCGAGAAGGCCTCGCGATACTCAAGGATCATCGCAAACAGAAAGAAAAAAACGACAATGATTAAATCGAAACGTCTCTGGTTTTCACCCATGCATGCTTCTCACTGTCGGCTGGAGGCAAAAAAAAACCCACCCGCATCTTATAAAATACGGGTGGGCTTTTACAGTTTCTTTTCCTGCAGCCGTGCTGCTCAATGGCACGGCCGGGAAAGCGGCCGACTAGTAGTC
>JAQCAK010000084.1 GCA_027621895.1 Pseudomonadota bacterium
GGTGTCGTCGGTCTGGTGGGGGCCGGGCAAGCATTTTGTGCATTACTATGTGCGATCCGGTGAGCTGGTGAACTGTGTCTGCGTGGTTGAAAAACCGGGCTGGACGGTCGAATCCTGGACCGAGCAGGGGGATCACGCCGAGCTGGCCGCGGACTTTGCCGGCTGGCATGAAACCGTGGCGCAGTTGATTGACCATGTGGAACCGGCCTCGCTGTTCAAGTGGGCGCTCTATGATCGCCCCCCCATGCCGGCATGGGGTCGGGGAAGGGTCACGCTGCTGGGTGACGCCTGCCATCCGACCCTGCCGTTTATGGCACAGGGTGCCGCGATGGCGATCGAAGATGCATCGGTCCTGGCAGGATGTCTCTCCCGGCAGGATCCCGTCAGTGGTTTGCAGCAATATGAAAAACTGCGCAGGGATCGCACCGCGTGGGTTCAACGGGGCTCAAGGCGCAACGCCCGGGTCTTCCACATGCGGGGGCCGGCCACGTGGTTCCGGAACCAGGTGGCGGGTATGGCCGGTGAGAAAACCATGGCCTCACTGTTCAGCTACAACGCACTGGATCCCTAGCGTGGTAGCTTCGCCAGCATAAAAAGGTTTGATTCTGCCTTCCTGCCAGTTCAGCGATCAGAAAAGCAATCTTCGGTCAATCTTGGCAATCAAATCCTGACTCGTGTATTTTGGTTTTAACGCAGCCCTTCGCAAACAGTCATTGGGCTGCGAATCTGCCAGCTGCCCACAAGGTTGCTGCATGCCGATGGAAATTTCCCCTACCCGGGTAGAGACAATATGAGTGAGAAGACCCCCCTTGGTATCACTGAAGTGGTACTCCGTGATGCCCACCAGTCGCTTTTCGCGACCCGAATGCGAATCGACGACATGCTGCCCGTTGCCGAAAAGCTCGATGACATCGGATTCTGGTCCCTGGAGAGCTGGGGTGGGGCAACTTTTGATGCGTGCATTCGTTATCTCGGTGAAGATCCCTGGGAGCGGATCCGCGAACTGAAGAAGGTGATGCCGAAGACACCGCAGCAGATGCTGTTTCGCGGGCAGAACATCCTGGGTTATCGCCATTACGCGGATGATATTGTCGACAAGTTTGTTGAACGTGCTGTGATCAACGGTATCGATGTGTTTCGCATTTTTGATGCCATGAATGACCCCCGTAATCTTGAATGTGCAATTGCGGCCGTTCGCAAGCAGGGAAAACACGCGCAGGGTACGCTCTCATATACAGTGAGCCCGGTTCATGATGTTGATACCTGGGTCAATATGGGTAAACAGCTCGCCAGCATGGGTGCCGACTCCATTGCAATTAAGGATATGGCAGGATTACTCAAACCCTACACAGCGTTTGAGCTCGTCAGCCAGCTGAAAAAAAGTGTCGATATCCCCATACATATGCACTGTCACGCGACGACCGGTCTCTCAACCGCGACCTATCTTAAAGCTGTCGAAGCAGGTATTGATAACGTTGATACGGCGATCAGTTCCATGAGTATGACCTATGGACATTCGCCGACAGAATCTGTCGTCGCGATTCTGGAGAGCACAGAGCGTGATACCGGGCTCGACATATACAGACTTGAAGAGATCGCGGCCTACTTCCGGGAAGTCAGGAAGAAGTATGCCAAGTTCGAGGGCTCACTGCGGGGTACGGATTCGCGGATTCTGGTCGCTCAGGTGCCCGGCGGCATGCTGACAAATCTGGAGAATCAACTGCGGGAGCAGCATGCCTCTGACCGAATGGATGAGGTGCTCGAGGAGATTCCGCGTGTACGTGAAGATCTCGGGTTTATTGCCCTGGTGACGCCGACGTCGCAGATTGTCGGTACCCAGGCAGTGATCAATGTGCTCCTTGGCGAGCGATACAAGAGCATTGCGAAGGAAACCGAGGGTGTGCTGAAAGGCGAGTACGGGGCGACGCCTGCACCGGTCAATGCGGAGCTGCAGGCCAGAGTGCTGGCTGGTGGTGAGCCCATTACCTGTCGGCCAGCCGATAACCTTGAACCCGAGTTTGAACGACTCAAGGCGGAACTGCTCGGACTGGAAAAAGAAAAGGGCCTCAAGTTCGGCGAGAATATTGATGATGACGTGCTGACCTATGCACTGTTTCCTCAGGTGGGCCTCAAGTTCCTCACCAACCGGGATAATCCTGATGCATTTGAACCTGCCCCGGTTGCTGATGCCGACCGGGAAGTCGCACCCGCCAAAACCGAGTCAGCTTCGGCGGGAACGGGCGGTGCCGGTGTCTACACGGTGGAAGTCAGCGGTGAAACCTATGTTGTCAGGGTCAGTGAGGGCGGGGACATCGAGTCCACAACACCGGTCGCTGCCCCTGCGCCTGCCTCGGCAGGCGGCGTGGGAATAACCGCGCCGCTGGCCGGCAATGTTTTCAAGATCAATGTCGTGCCGGGTGACCGGGTTGAGAGTGGTGATGTGGTGATTGTCATTGAGGCCATGAAGATGGAAACCGAGATCCGCGCGGCCAGCTCGGGCACCGTGGCCAAAGTGCTGGTGCGGGAAGGTGACGCCATTGATGCGGGTGCTTCACTCGTGACCCTGAATTGATCGACACGAGGGGGAACCAGACATGGAACAGCTGATCGAACTTTGGGAAGCCACCGGCCTGGCCCAGATGAAAGCCAATCAGTTCGTGATGATGCTGGTCTGTTTTGGTCTGCTTTATCTGGCGATAGCCAGAAAGTTTGAACCCCTGCTGCTGGTACCCATTGGATTTGGTGGTCTGCTGAGCAACATTCCCGGTGTCGATATTGCTGTTGGCGAAGGGGTATTGCATCAGTTCTACATGATGGGTATTGAAACCGGGGTGTTCCCGCTGGTGATTTTCATGGGCGTGGGTGCCATGACCGATTTTGGTCCATTGCTGGCGAATCCCAAGACCCTGTTTCTCGGTGCGGCTGCACAGTTCGGTATTTTTGCGACCTTGCTGGGTGCCCTGTTGCTGACTTCCATGGGCATCTTCAGTTTCAATGTACCGGAAGCGGCGGCGATCGCGATTATCGGCGGTGCGGACGGTCCCACGGCAATCTACGTCGCGGGGCAACTGGCACCCCATCTGCTCGGGGCCATTGCGGTCTCCGCCTATTCGTATATGGCGCTGGTACCGATTATTCAGCCGCCGATCATGAGGCTGCTGACCACGGAAAATGAACGCAGGATTGAAATGAGGCAGCTGCGACCGGTATCCCAGCGCGAAAAGATATTCTTCCCGCTGATGCTGCTGGTACTGGTGGCGCTGCTGGTGCCCAGTGCGGCGCCGCTGCTGGGCATGTTCTGCTTCGGTAACCTGATGCGGGAATGCGGCGTGGTCGAACGTCTCAGCGATACAACCCAGAATGCACTGATCAATATCACAACCATCCTGCTTGGTCTTTCAGTGGGCTCCAAGCTGAAGGCTGACCAGTTTCTGGTCATGGACACCCTGGGGATTCTCCTGCTGGGCAGTGTTGCCTTCTGTATTGGTACGGCCTCGGGTGTATTGATGGCCAAGCTCATGAACCTGCTCTCAAGCCAGAAGATCAATCCGCTGATTGGTTCTGCGGGTGTCTCCGCGGTGCCCATGGCGGCGAGAGTCTCCAACAAGCTGGGTCTTGAAGCAAATCCACACAATTTTCTGCTGATGCACGCCATGGGTCCCAACGTCGCTGGTGTAATCGGCTCTGCGGTGGCTGCCGGTTTGCTAATTCACTTCGCAGGGTAAGCATCGTCCAGCCAGCCGAAGCTCCCGGGGTTCCTGGCCAATGGGCCTGCTAACGGGCGTTCAATCAAAGCAACTTTCGTTGTCGATGGGGATTTGTCGGGAGTCTTTGGGATAAATCGGCTAAACGGTCCATACTCTCTGCAATGATGAAGCCTGAGCGAGGAATGACGTGTGGAAAAATTGAGCGACGGATATGGTCTGGTGGAAGCGCCAGTCTGGGTAGCAGGTACGGGTCTGATGTACAGCGATGTGCTGAATGGTGGTGTGTTCTGTCTCGCGCCGGACGGTCGCAGAACCACGGTTTTTAAGCACCGGCGTGGTATCGGTGGTATGAGTCTGCACGAAAACGGGGCATGATTGTCTCGGGTCGCAATATCTCCTGGAAATCGATACCGGAAGGGGAAACGGTCACGATACTGGATAGTGACGAAAGCAATGGTCTGGTCGGCTTCAATGACATCACCACAGATTCGGCAGGCAGGGTCTACGCCGGGTCCCTGGGGTCCAGCCCGGTCTTTGAGGATGGCCGGGAGCCCACGGCAGGTGAGCTTCATCTAATTGATACGGATGGATCTGCCCGTGTCGTCGCGGTGGACATCATGCTGACCAATGGCCTGGCTTTCTCTCCGGATGGCACTCGCCTGTATCACTCCGATTCCTCGCGTCAGCGCATCAACGTCTACGAGGTGGACGACGAGGGTTCTCTCGGCAGGAAGCAAGTGTTTGCGATCGCGGAATCCGGTTCACCGGACGGACTTTGTGTGTCGGAGGATGGCAGGATCTGGGTTGCCCTGGCGGGTGGTCATGGTGTGGGTGTGTTTACCCCGGACGGTGAGCAACAGTCGCTGATCGAGATACCCCAGCCGATGTGCACCAGTGTCTGTTTTGGCGGAGATGACCTGCAGGACCTTTACATTGTGTCCGGTTCCCAGGGTATGGAGAGCGACAACGCGGGGGCTGTGTATCGAACCCGTGCGGATGTTCGCGGCCTGCCGGTACCGCCAACGAGAATCTCCCTTTAGGAAGAGCGGGCTGGATGATCAGGCGCGGTTAAAGCGGCTTAATTTGTTGATCCGGATCATCGCGCGTATCTCATCAACATAGGCCTCCCGCCGTTCCGAGTAGTTCAGCAGTCCGGTGGACAGTGCTGCGCCGGTCAGGGGCTTTCCCTGCTGACGATGCTGATAGCGAATTTCACGCAGTGTCTGGTAGGCAGGATGGGAGTTGATTGTCAGGACATAGTAATCAACGTTGTCCTGGATGGTCTGGAAGCTGGCAACCTCGTGTCTGGCGTCCTCGGGGCGCTGATCCGGTACCAGACCGCAGTTTTCTGACCAGCACCAGAGGCCAAAAAAGTTCCTGCCGTGGCGCGCAAAGCGGGCAGTACCCAAGGCTGATTCGTTGGCCGACTGGGCCAGCACAAGCGATGCCGGAATAATATCTACCCGTTTCAGTAGTTCCTGCATGGCCGCCGGACTACCTGCGGGATCCTGTTTCAGTCGATAGGTCACCGTGAGTTCCTGCAGGAAGGCGGCTTCATCATCGTCAGGAATACTGCCCCTGGCCATTTTCGCTGCAATCTCTTCCAGCGCAGCACGCTGTGCAAGTACACGATCGTTTGCCGCGCGAACTTTGGGCAGCATGAATCGGAAGAAAGTTTCTTTCCTGGTTTTGACATCCTTGATCGCGGCGAAGTCCGGCACCGGCGGCGCCTGCGTGGGTTCACTGTCCAGTGTCGGTTGTGCCGTCCATAACAGAATGCCAAGCAGCACCAGCGTGATCGGAATGATGAGCAGCGCTTTTGTCGGGTTGGTCAAGGCTTTGCCTCCACATGCTGACCCAGCGAGGGCGACCGCAATCTGGGTCTATTTATTGTCGGCAACTTTTACCAGGTGTCAACAAATGGCTTTTTCTTGCCGACCCTGGGTGCCGGGGCCGGCATGGATTTCAGACCGGCGAGAATCCACTTTCGGGTTTCCATCGGATCGATGACCTCGTCGATCTCAAAAGCCGTGGCAAAGTTGACTGCCTTGCCCCGGTCATACATCTGGGCCACTCGCTTCTCATATTCCTGAAGCCGTTCCTCAGGATCTTCAATGGCTTCCAGTTCCTTGCGGTATCCGAGCTTCACTGCACCCTCCAGTCCCATGCCACCAAATTCACCGGTCGGCCAGGAAACGGTAAAGGTGTTTGCCTTGAATCCGCCGCCGGTCATCGCCTGGGCACCTAACCCGTATCCCTTGCGAATCACGATAGACATCATGGGGACCGTGATACTCGTACTGATGACGAACAGCCGGGCAGCGTGCCGGACCAGCGCGGTCTTTTCGATTTCCGGGCCGACCATGATCCCGGGGCAATCCACCAGACTGACAATGGGGATATCAAACGCGTCGCACAGCTGGATAAATCTTGCTGCCTTGTCGGCGCCGTCACTGTCGATGGCGCCGGACAGGTGAACGGGGTTGTTGGCAAACAGACCAATGGGCCGCCCCTCGATCCTGGCGAAACAGGTGATGATGCCGATGCCGAACTCGGGGCGCAGTTCCGTCACCGAGTCATCGTCCGCAAGCGTCCTGATTACCTCGCGGATGTCGTACACTCGCAGGCGGTTTTCCGGAATGGCAAAGCGAAGTTTGCGCTGGTCCTGGCAGGACCAGTCCTTAACGGGGCCCTGGAAATAGGTGAGCAGCTTCTTCGCCACCACCACCGCCTCGGCTTCATCCCTGACGGCGACATCAACGACTCCGTTGGGCACCTGCACGCTCATCGGGCCGACTTCCTCGGGTTTGAAGACCCCCAGGCCGCCACCCTCGATCATGGCAGGGCCACCGATACCAATATTGGAATCCCCGGGGGCGATCACGATATCGGACGTACCCAGCAGCACGGCGTTCCCGGCAAAACATCGGCCGGTGGTAATACCAATGCGTGGCACCAGGCCGCTGAGTGCCCCGTAGAGCTGGAATGCCAGGCAGTCGAGTCCGGCGATCCCGGCGCCATCCGTGTCGCCCGGTCGTCCACCGCCACCCTCGGCAATCAGGATAATGGGGATCTGCAGCTGTTCGGCCAGCTCGAACATGCGATCTTTCTTGCGGTGGTTCTGCAGTCCCTGGGTTCCAGCGAGAACCATGTAGTCATAGGACATGACAATGCACTGGGTATCCTGGTCCGGGAACAGGTCACCGTTGACGCTGCCGATACCGGTGACCATGCCGTCACCGGGTGTATTTTCCATCAGGTCCTGTACGGTGCGACGTCTGCGCTGGGCAGCGATCGTCAGGGAACCGTATTCAACGAAAGTGCCGGGATCGCAGATGTCATTGATGTTTTCCCGGACCGTTCGATGGCCGGTCCTGCGGCGTCTTGCGACCGCGGCCTCACGGTTTTCATCGAGCTTGTAGCTGTGTCTTTCCAGTGCTCCCCCCAGGTCAGGTCGAATTTCATCAAGGTCCT
>JAQCAK010000085.1 GCA_027621895.1 Pseudomonadota bacterium
AATTCCTTCGCTGCCCACGGTATCGAGGTCTCTTTCGTGGATGCGACCTCCGCCGAGGCCGTCGCCGCGGAGATCAAACCCAACACCCGGATGGTCTTTGTCGAAACCATCGCCAATCCCCGAACCCAGGTGTCTGACCTGGAAGGGATCGGCCGTCTCTGTGAAGAGAAAGGCATT
Organism: Pseudomonadota bacterium; assembly: GCA_027621895.1. Lineage (GTDB taxonomy): Bacteria > Pseudomonadota > Gammaproteobacteria > Pseudomonadales > Azotimanducaceae > UBA9659. The sequence continues at coordinate 178 of JAQCAK010000085.1, forward strand.
GTCTATGTTGTCGACAACACCATGACAACGCCCTACCTGTTTGTCCCAAAGCATGTCGGCGCAAGTCTCGTCATTAATTCGCTGACCAAGTACATCGGTGGTCATGCCAATGCGCTGGGCGGCGCCGTGACGGAAACCGGTAACTTTGACTGGAACCGGTTCCCCAATCTTTATGACAACTACAAGAAAGGCGATCCGTCCACCTGGGCGATTACCCAGGTGAAAAAGAAGGGTCTTCGCGACCTGGGGGCTTCTCTCGGTCCGGAAGCAGCACATCATCTGTCGGTAGGCTCGGATACCCTGGCGCTGCGCATGGATCGAATCTGCAGCAACGCGCAGGCGCTGGCCGAGTACCTGGATGGCCATGACCGGGTCAGCAGGGTTTATTACTCCGGACTGAAGCACCACCCTCAGCACGAACGGGCTGAGAAGCTGTTTCGAAGCCACGGTGGTATCTTCAGTATCGAGTTAACCCCCGACCTGGACTGTTTTGATTTCATCAACAGGCTCGATCTTGTGATCTGTTCCAGCAACCTGGGAGATACCCGGTCCCTGGCGATTCCCGTGGCCCATTCGATCTACTACGAGATGGGGCCGGAGCGTCGCGCCTCCATGGGTATTGATGATTCTCTGGTCCGTTTTTCGATCGGCATCGAGGAAATCGAAGACCTGATAGCCGACTTTGAACAGGCTCTTGGCTGATGACTGATGCGCTGGTGACAACCGACCTGCCATTGCCGAACCGCCGCCAGGGCAAGGTTCGTGATCTTTACGACCTGACCCTGCCCAATGGTGAGGAAGGCATCCTGATTGTGGCGACTGATCGGGTCAGTGTGTTTGATGTTGTGCTGGGGAACGGGATTCCGGGCAAGGGAATCCTGCTGACCCGGATCTCGACCTTCTGGTTCGACTTCTTCGGTGACGACTATCGTCATCATCTCGTATCCACAGATCCCGGTGACATCGATGGCCTGACGGAACAGCAGCGCCAGCAGCTGGCAGGCAGGATCATGATCTGTCGCAAGAACAGGGTCGTGCCGGTTGAATGTATTGTCCGGGGCTATCTCACGGGCTCAGGCTACAAGGATTATCTGAAGACCGGTGAGGTCTGTGGTATTCCGCTGCCACCCGGGCTGACCAACAGCGATCGGATGCCTGAACCCATTTTCACCCCATCCACCAAGGCCGAAGAGGGTCACGACGAGAACATCAGTTTCGAGAAAGCCTGCGAGCTGGTGGGTCCGGAGACCATGGGTGATATTCGCGACATCGCCATGGGCATCTATCGCAAGGGCAGTGAGTATGCCCTCGGGAAGGGCATTATCATCGCCGATACCAAGTTCGAGTTCGGCCTTGATCCTGCAGGGGATATCGTCCTGATCGATGAAGTCCTGACGCCCGACAGCAGCCGCTTCTGGCCGGCTGACAACTGGGTGCCGGGAAGGGAACAGGATTCCTTCGACAAGCAGTTTGTCCGGAATTACACCGAGACGCTGGTGTCAGCAGGGGAGTGGAACAAGGAGTATCCCGGTCCGATGCTGCCCGCGGACATTATCGACAGCACCCTGGCACGTTACCAGGAAGCGCTGGACCGACTGACGGCCTGATCGGGATCAGGCCGTGTAGCAGACGCCGGTGCCGCCCAGGCCGCAATAGCCGTTCGGTACCTTGGCCAGGTACTGCTGGTGATAATGCTCGGCGAAGTAGAATGTCGGCGCCGGGAGCACCTCGGTCGTTATGGCATCGAAACCCTCTTTTCGCAGGTTTTCCTCAAAGACCTTGCGGGTCCTTTCTGCCGCTGCCTGCTGGGCGTCCGAGTAGGTATAGATCCCGGAACGATACTGGGTACCAATGTCGTTGCCCTGTCTCATGCCCTGGGTAGGATTATGACTTTCCCAGAACACCCTGAGGAGCTCCTCGTAGGAAACGATCGCCGGGTCAAAGACCACGCGAACCACCTCGTTGTGGCCGGTCATCCCCGAGCAGACTTCCTCGTAGGTGGGGTTGGGCGTCAGCCCCCCTGAGTACCCCGCGGCCGTGACGAAGACGCCTTCCTGTTCCCAGAATCGACGCTCCGCACCCCAGAAACACCCCATGCCGAACATCGCCATTTCAAGGTGATCAGGATAGGGGCCCTGCAGCGGATGACCGTTGACAAAATGCTGGTCAGGCACGGGCATTGCCTCGTCCCGCCCGGGCAGTGCTGCGTCTGCAGTCGGCATTTCAAGTTTTTTCGTAAAGAGTCCCATGAGTATCTCTCAGGCTGAATTTGGCTTGGGCCCATAGTATAGCGCGGCAGCTGTCTGCGTGGTGCAGGACAGTGCGGCAGATGTGCCACGGGTCTGCAGTTCTGATACGCTCGAAAGCTGATCCGGGTTTACAGGGTTTCAATGAATGTTTGACGAGCAGATCGATCGGGCAGCGACCCAGAGCAGTCGCTGGCGTGGCAAGGATGTACTTGCCCTGACCGTGGGAGATACGGATTTTCGCATTGCCGAGCCGATCAGGCAGGCGCTGGAACAGCGACTGGCTCATGGCGTCCTGGGATATGACTCGCTGCCGGATGCGGTCTACGAGCGCTTCATCGCCCGTGCCGGGGAGCGCTACGGCTGGCAGGTGCAGCGATCCTGGATGACGCCGCTGCCGGGTGTGGTGCAAGCCCTGAACCTGGTGTGTCGTGCAGTGACCGGCCCCGGGCAGTCCATCATTACGGAAACGCCTGTCTACTATCCGTTCCTGGATGCCCCCGCGAATGCCGGTCGTGAAAGACGGGACCTGCAGGCGCTGGATTCAGGCAGAAGCTGGGACTTTGACCTGCACGGGCTGGAATCCCTGTGCCGGCAGCCCGACACACGACTGCTTTTGCTCTGCCATCCGCAGAATCCCCTTGGGCGGGTGTTCGACCGGGAACTGCTGGCGGCCATTGCTGACATCTGTGCAGCCAACGACGTGGTGATCTGCTCTGATGAGATTCACTGCGACCTGCTGTTCGATGGTGCACGACATGTGCCGATGGCATCCGTCAGCAAGGCAGCGGCCGATATCACCGTGACGCTGGTTGCGCCAACAAAGGCGTTCAGTATCAGCGGGCTGGGTGGCTCATTTGCCATTATGTCGAATCCGGACCTGCAGGCACGGTTCCGGGAGATGTCGGCAGGCATTGTGCCTGGACTCAATATTTTTACCCAGGTCGCGATGCAGGCGGCCTGGGAGACGTGCGACAACTGGCTGGCCGAACAACTGATTTACCTGCAGGAAAACCGTGATTACCTGGTGCGTGCACTCGGGGAGCTCGGTATTGGGTGTTATCTACCCGGGGCGACCTATTTCCTGTGGCTGGATTTCAGAACATCCGGATTGAACGATCCATGGCAGGACCTTGTAGATGGCGGTGTGGAACTGTCGGACGGCGCCCGATTCGGCCAGGCGGGTTTCCTGCGACTGAATTTTGCGAGCCCCAGGTCCCGGCTGGAAGAGGCCGTAAACCGTATTGCAGCCAAGTTGTCAGCCTAGTGCAAACTGTTAGACTGACCGGGTCCTGAACTACCAATAAGAACACCAGAGGAGGGTACAGCATGGGAGAGTACAGCAGCGTGACTCGAGAAGGTCGACTGACCATCGTCACCATTGAACGGCCGGAGGTGATGAACTCTCTGCATGCACCAGGCAACGCGGAGCTCAGCGAGATTTTTGATGACTTTGTCGCCGACAAGGACCAGTGGGTAGCAATCGTTACCGGGGCGGGGGATCGCGCATTCAGTGCCGGCAATGACCTGAAATACACCGCAACAGGCGGTGATACCAGCATGATGCCAGCCACGGGTTTCGCCGGGCTGACATCAAGATTCGACAATCCCAAGCCGGTGATCGCCGCGGTGAACGGTATCGCGATGGGTGGCGGGTTTGAGATTGCGCTGGCCTGTGATCTGATCATTGCTGCAGAAAACGCGGTATTCGCCCTGCCTGAACCCAGGGTCGGACTGGCTGCACTGGCAGGCGGCATGCATCGTTTGCCCCGGGAGATTGGCATGAAACAGGCGATGGGGATGATGCTGACGGGGCGGCGAGTCTCAGCAGAAGAAGGTCGGCAGCTCGGATTCGTCAATGAAGTCGTGCCAGTGGGGCAGGCGCTGGAAGCTGCAAAACGGTGGGCCGCAGAGATCCTTGAATGTGCGCCGCTTTCGGTCCGCGGCAGCAAGCAGGCGGCGATCGAAGGCATGAATGTCCCGAGTCTTGAGGCCGCGATTAACGGCAAGTACGACCAGATTCAAAAGATGTTCAAGAGTGCAGATGTCCGCGAGGGCCCACTGGCCTTTGCTGAAAAACGATCACCGAACTGGAAGGGTGAATAACCGCAGCGATTCCTGAGAGGGTCTGGGCAGTGCGCAGTATCGTTATTTTCATCCTGGCCCTGTTGCCAGCAGTGTTGCCTGCGGTTTCTTTAGCGAGTACCGGCAACGGGCCTTCCGTCAATCTGAATATGACCACGCATATTGCCGGATTCCTGGCGCTCGGCATATTCGTGCTGGCCTACGGGGTCGTCATGATGGAGGAGTTCATCCATCTGCGGAAAAGCAAGCCGGTCATTCTCGCTGCGGGGCTGATATGGCTGATTGTGGCCATCATGTTCCAGCGCTCGGACCTTGAACCTCACCTGCTCAAGGAAATCCTGCAGCACAACCTGATTGAATACGCTTCACTGCTGCTGTTTCTGCTGGTCGCCATGACATATATCAACGCGATGACCGAGCGAAACGTCTTCGAGGCACTTCGCTCCTGGCTGGTCCGTCGTGAGTTTGGTTATCGCAAGCTGTTCTGGATCACTGGCCTGATTGCCTTCTTCCTGTCCCCCATTGCAGACAATCTGACGACCGCGCTGCTCATGGGTGCGGTGGTCCTGTCGGTCGGCTCCAGCAGCCCCAGGTTTGTTGCGCTTGGCTGTATCAACATCGTCGTCGCGGCGAACGCGGGGGGAGCCTTCAGTCCCTTTGGTGATATCACGACCCTGATGGTCTGGCAGAGCGGTCATGCTGCCTTCTTCGATTTCTTTTCGCTGTTCCTGCCCAGTCTCGTCAACTTTATGATACCTGCGACGATAATGAGCATGTTCGTGCCGAATGAACATCCGCATACCATTGCCGATAACGTCAAGCTCAGACGCGGTGCGCTGGTGATCTGCGGCCTGTTTCTGGTGACGATCGCCACCGCAGTCTGTTTTGAGCAGTTTCTTCACCTGCCGCCTTACCTGGGGATGATGACCGGACTCTCTTATCTGCTGTTCTTTGGCTATTACCTGCGAATGACTTCCCATGAGGATCACGCGGACTTCGGCCAGTTCAATATTTTTAACAAGGTTTCCCAGGCTGAATGGGACACGCTGTTCTTCTTCTTTGGCGTTATCTTCTGCGTTGGTGGTCTCGGTTTTATCGGTTACCTGGATATCATGTCCCACTTCCTATACACCGGTTGGGGGCCCACCAACGCGAATATTGCAATGGGGTTGCTGTCAGCCATTGTGGACAACATTCCGGTGATGTTTGCCATCCTGACCATGAATCCCGATATGAGCACTTACCAGTGGTTGCTGATCACGCTGACCACAGGCGTGGGCGGAAGTCTGCTCTCAATCGGTTCTGCAGCAGGTGTTGCACTGATGGGTCAGGCCAGAGGTATCTACACCTTTTTTGGGCACCTGAAGTGGACCTGGACGATTGTGCTGGGTTACGTGGGCAGTATCTACTGCCACCATCTGATCAACAGCAGTGGGCTGCTCACCTCCCGTTAACAGATCCCGTTAACAGATAGAAAGCAGTTTTTCGGTAAACCGGTTGTTGGTTTCCCGCAGGCTGTGGCTGAGCAGCGAAGCAATGCCCATCAGGATACGGTTGGCGATCGCGGGGTTTTCTGAGTTCAGCTTGTTGAAGTCCTCGCGTTTTAACACGATCAGTTTCAGCGCGGTTTTAGCGCGGGCAGTCGCCGACCTGGGCGCACCATCAATCAGGGACATTTCTCCCACGGAGCGCCCGGCGCCCAGCGTCGCGATGGTGTGCTTTGCCGTATCGAACTGCTTGATGATCTCGACCTCGCCATCGGCAATAAAGAACATGTAACCGCCGTGGGCACCCTCCTTGAAAACATAGGCACCCTTCTCGTAGTCGTAAGTGAACATATAGGACTCAAGGGTCGAATAATCTTCCTTTTCCACGAAGTTAAAAACCTCGAGCCTGGGCAGCAGTTTCTCGATGGACGAACTCATTTCGGGTTGCATTTTTCCTGTCAGAGGGCAGAGTATCATGGCCTGCTTGCCTATCCTTGGCAAGAACAGGCGACGAAGTGCAGTGACCAGGCAAACTGAAGCAAAGCAAAGTGAACGAGATGACAAGGTAAAACGATGACAAACGGCTTGAACATCGCGGTGCTGACTGTGTCAGATACGCGAACTCTGGATACCGATACTTCTGGTCAATACCTGTGCGATGAACTGGCCCAGGCTGGTCATCACCTGGCGGCACGGCACATTGAAATCGACGACATGTACCGGTTGCGAGCTGTTGTCTCAAAATGGATTGCTGACGAGACCATTGAGGTTGTTCTGGTGACCGGAGGGACAGGCTTCACGACCAGGGACTCCACACCTGAAGCGCTTGCCCCGCTGTTCGATGCAGACATTACCGGATTCGGCGAACTGTTCAGGCAGCTGTCCTATGCAGAAATCGGGACTTCCACGGTTCAGTCCAGGGCGTTTGCCGGCCTTGCCAACAATACGGTGATTTTCTGCATGCCCGGATCAACCGGGGCCTGCAGAACGGCCTGGACCGGCATTCTGAAACAACAGCTGGATATTGACCATCGTCCCTGCAACTTTGCTGAACTGATCAGGAAGGGTACCCACCAGTGAGTCAGCTCCGTCCTGTTGACGATGTGCTGCAGGAACTGCTGGATGATGTGGTGCCCACGGCGCGAGTTGAATCAAGACGCCTGGATGATGCCTGGAACTGCT
>JAQCAK010000086.1 GCA_027621895.1 Pseudomonadota bacterium
ATCCCCGGTCATTGCTCTGGTGAAGGTCCTTAAAGGTCGAGGTAGCTTCTCGCCCGAACTTCGTAAATGGATCAAGGCCAACTCGGATAACCGATATCTGCCCTACGGCAGCGCCCTTTGATGCGGTCCTGCCCAAAACCAGTATAATTCGCAGCTTTCCCGCCGTGGGACAGAAGTCATGAGAACTGCAGAAATAAAACGCGACACGCTGGAGACCCGGATTGCCGTGTCAATCAATCTGGATGGTACCGGTGAGTGCTCCCTGGACACGGGGTTGCCCTTCCTGGAGCACATGCTGGACCAGGTCGCGCGCCACGGTCTGGTGGATCTCTCAATCCAGGCCGAAGGCGATTTGGAAATCGACGCGCATCACACGGTGGAGGACATTGGCATCACACTGGGTCAGGCGCTGAATGAAGCGATCGGTGACCGCAAGGGTATTCGACGTTACGGGCATGCCTATGTGCCGCTGGATGAAGCCCTTTCACGAGTGGTCATCGACTTTTCCGGCAGACCCGGGCTTGAGTTTGGTGTGGACTTCAAGCGCGCCATGGTTGGCGATTTTGATGTGGATCTGTTCCATGAGTTCTTCCAGGGCCTGGTGAATCACGCGAAGATCACCCTGCACGTGGATAACCTCAAGGGCGAAAACGCTCATCACCAGATCGAAAACGTCTTCAAGGCCTTCGGTCGCGCGCTGCGCATGGCGGTGGAAATTGACCCCGGGATGGGCGGTATCACACCCTCTACCAAGGGTTCGCTGTGATGCAGATCATACCGGCCATTGATTTCAAGGATGGCAAGGTTGTTAACCTGAAGCAGGGGCAACTGGAAGAAACGACAACCTATTCGGACGACCCGGTTGGCATGGCAGATCACTGGGTTGCCCAGGGATGCGAGCGCCTTCACCTGGTTGACCTGGACGGCGCGTTTGAAGGCCGGCCCCGGAACGAGAAAGCTATTGCCCGTATCGCTGCCAACCATCCCCAGCTGACGATTCAGCTGGGGGGCGGCATCCGTTCTCCGGAAGTCATTGAAGCTTACCTGGAAGCCGGCGTCGAGTACCTGATTATCGGTACGCGAGCGGTTCAGGAGCCCGAGTTTGTTGGCGAGATGTGCAAACGTTTCCCAGGGCATATCATCGTCGGCCTGGACGGCCTGCACGGTATGGTCGCCATCAATGGCTGGAAAGAAGTGACCGATATCTCGGTAAAAAGCCTCGCCATGCTGTTCGAAAGTGATGGCATTGAGGCGATTGTCTACACGGATATTGGCAAGGACGGCATGATGGGTGGCGTCAACCTGCACGCCACCCGGGATCTTGCCAATGCGGTAGACGTGCCGATCATCGCCTCTGGCGGCGTGACCGACCTGAAAGATATTGAGGCGCTGCTGGAAACCGGTGAGCGGGTATCCGGCGGCATTACGGGTGTGATCACGGGTCGTGCGATCTACGAGGGGACGCTGGATCTGGCAGAGGCCATCGCGTTTACCAGGAACTACACGCCAGGCTGAGCCACCTGCTCAGCACTGTCGCTGGATTTTGCCGCCAGCTGCCGCAGGGCATTTCTTCTCATCAGCATGTCCGACACGGGAATGATTTGGACGTTCTCTGCCTGCATCATTGGCAGGGCTCTTTCCAGGTACTCCAGCGTCACGCCGTAGGGATGGCCGATACCGATCGCTGAACCTTTCTGCCTGGCTTTTCTGATCAGCTTGCGAAACTGCTGATCAATAGCGAACAGGTTTCTCTCATTGTCGAGGAAGACATCCCGGCTGGCGGTCCGGATGTCCTGGCGTTGCGCCATGTCTGAGGCGACGGTCATCGGAGTGGTTCTGGAATCAACAAAGTAGAGCTGATGCTGCCGGACCAGTGACATGAACAGCGCCATGGCACCCGGTTCCTGGGTCAGGGCGCTGCCCATGTGGTTGTTGATGCCAATGGCAAACGGGACTCTTTCCACGGCATTGGTGAAGTTGCTGACAAACTGATCAGTCGTCAGTCCGCTGGTCAGCGCCAGGGAGCCCATGGGCCGGCGGTGAACGTTTTCCATGGGCATGTGGAGCATGACTTCCTTGCCGCTTTCATGGGCGTACCGGGCAAGTTGCGTGGCGTGCATGGCGTCCGGTATGACCGCATAGGTCAGGTCTGCTGGCAGATTGATAGCGCGTTTGCCGGCGCTCGGGGAATGACCGATATCATCAATGATGATAGAGATATAGGCGGGTTCAGCGGCCAGCGTCAGCGGTGCGAGCAGCTGCAGCACAAGTGCTGCACCCAGGGCGATCTGAACAACCAGCGAGGCTCGCGGCAAGCTCTAACCTTTAGGTGCGGTGGTTCCACCCAGTATATGCAAGCCCTTGAGTAAAGTCAGTGCTTCATTCAACTGAAAGTCCCTCACGGCCAGATCCATGTTCTGGTTCGGGCCCCGGTTCCCTATTTTATCTGCGGTCTCGCTTTCCGCGGCGTCTTCCTGCTCGCTGGGCCCTTCCAGGTGCTTGTTCAGGTTCTTTTCCTTGATCCGCCAGGGATTGGAGGCCACGGGCGTGACCTTGCTGCGCTCAACCCAGATGTCCGGGACGATACCCTCGGCCTGGATTGATCGTCCACTGGGCGTGTAGTAGCGCGCGGTGGTCAGCTTGATCGCTTTCTCGTCATTGAGCGGCAGAATCGTCTGCACAGAGCCCTTGCCGAATGTAGTGGTGCCCATAATGATGGCACGGCCGTGATCCTGCAGTGCGCCGGCAACGATTTCTGATGCGGAGGCAGTGCCTTCATTGACCAGCACGATCACGGGCACACCCTTGATCGCATCCGGCGTGGAGGCACTGTACCGGAGTTCCGAGTCGCTCAAGCGGCCGCTGGTGTAGACGATCAGGCCGTCCTCGATGAACACGTCAGAGACCTCAACGGCAGCCTGAAGCACGCCACCGGGATTGTTTCGCAGGTCGATAATCAGGCCGTCCAGGTCACCTTCATCCTTCAGCTGAATAATCGCCTTCTCAACCTCATCGCCGGTGCCGGCCTGAAACTGCGCGATACGCAGGTAACCGTAACCGTCTTCAAGGTAGCGGTGCCTGACACTGGCAACCTTGATGATCTCGCGGGTCAGTGTCAGGTCTGTTGGCGTGCTTTCCCCGTTCTTGACCAGGGTGATCTTCACCTCGCTGCCAGGATCGCCGCGCATGTTTTCGATGGCCTCGGAGAGGCTCATGCCTTTAACGGGTGTGCCATCCAGCTGGACGATAAGATCGCCGCTCTCAATGCCGGCTTTCGCGGCGGGCGTGTCGTCCATGGGGGCAATGACCTTGACGAAGCCGTCTTCCATACCGATTTCGATACCCAGGCCGCCATAGTTGCCGGTTGTGGATTCCTGCAGTTCCTCGAAAGAATCCGCATCCAGGTAGGCCGAGTGGGGGTCCAGCTGACCGAGCATGCCGCGAATGGCATTCTCGAGCAGGGTGCGGTCATCGAGTTCCTCGACATAGGCTGAACTGATGCGATTGAAAGCCTCGGCGAAAACCCGCAGTTCATTGAGGGGCAGCCTGGCGGGCAGTTCAGCTTCAGCACCTGGCGGAGCGGCCTCTGCTGCCGGCGTTGCCTCCGTCATGTCGGTGTTGCCCGGTGCCGGCTGCTCCCCGCTCTCGGCAGCAAACAGGCCGAAGGACAGCAGCAGTATGTTTAGGCCTTTCCTGCGTTGAATCATTAATTGTTCCTGGCGGTCCTACCGCCGTTGCTGTAAGTCAGGCCCGATAATCAGGCCGTTCGATGTTCCCGGGCGACACACCACTTCTGGGGATCCGTTGGTTTTCCTGCCACCCTGATCTCGAAGTAGAGTCCGTCCCTGTTTTGACCACCACTGTTGCCGACAGTTGCAATCACCTCGCCGGCGGTCACCCAGTCACCGGTGTCCCGGTACAGGGCCTGGTTATGGCCATAGAGACTCATGTAGCCGTCCCCGTGGCTGATGATCAGCAGCAGGCCGAAGCCCCGCAGCCAGTCGGAGAACACCACACGGCCGTAATGCACGGCGTGAACGGGTTCACCGGCCTCTGCATCAATGAACACGCCATCCCAGCGCAGCTTGCCCTGGTTGCGCTGGTGACCGAATCCATGTGCAACCTTGCCTGCAACAGGCAGCAGCAGTTGCCCGCGCATATCGCCGAAAGGCCGGGTGTCTGCGGGAGTTGGCAGATCCCGGATTCGCGACGCGATCCGCTCCAGCAGCGCTTCAAGCTGCTCCCGATCCTGCTCCAGTCGGGTGATTTCCGAACCCGTCTCGTGGATCTGGGCCAGCAGCGCCTTGAGAATGGATTCCTGTTCCCGTTGCGCGGCGGCCAGGCCCTGTTTCTCGGTCTCGTGCTGATCTCGATACCCCGCCAGCATCTGGATCTGATCTGCCAGTTCAAGACTGACGACATCCAGTCTTTCCAGGGTCTGGTTGTAGTGCTGAATCTGCTCGGACCTGGCCCTGTTGAAATAGTCGTAGTAGGTCAGCATCCGGTCGATTTCCACCGGGTCTTCCTGGTTCAGGAGCACTTTCAGGTACTCCTGGTTACCGATTTCATAGGCTGCCCGTACCTGGCGCTCGATATACGCCTGTTGTGCCGATTTCCTGACCAGAAGTTCCTGCTGTTCGCGACGCAGGGCGGACACCTTGTCCTCACTGGTATCGAGTTCTTCCTCAATCTCGTCGATCTTGTTGATCAGATCGCTGATACTTTTTTCGCTGCGCTCCAGATTCTGTTCGATCTCGGATTTCTGGCCCTCGGTGGATTCGAGCAGTTTCTGGTAGCGGGACAACTCGTCCTCAAGCTCCCGCAGCTTCTGCTCGATCTGCTCCGGGGTGATTTCCTCCTCGGCCAGCGCGGGTAGAGGCAGCAGCATGACCGAGAACAGCAGGAGGCTGGATAACGCTCTGCTCATCAGCGTGACGCCGCCATGGATTTGAATCCCTCCAGCAAAGGCTGACCTGTCATCTCTTCGGGCTGTGGCTGATCCATCAGTGCCAGCAGGGTGGGGGCCACGTCACTCAGTACGCCGCCGGATGGGCTCAGCGTGATGGCTTTGGGTCCTACGTACACCAGGGGTACGAGTTCGGAAGTATGCGCGGTGTGAGGCTGGTGTGTGTGGTGATCCTTCATCTGTTCGACGTTGCCATGGTCTGCAGTAATCAGGCACTGGCCGCCGGTTTCACCCAGGGCGGCGACAACCCGTCCAAGACAGGTATCAAGGCATTCGACGGCCTTGACGGCCGCGTCGAAGATGCCGGTATGGCCTACCATATCGCCGTTGGCATAATTGCAGACGATCAGCTCGTAAGTGCCGCCGCGGATGGCGGCCACCAGTTCGTCGGTGACCTCTGCGGCACTCATTTCAGGCTGCAGGTCATAGGTCGCCACCCGTGGCGAGGGAATCAGCCGGCGATCCTCGCCATCGTAGGGCTGCTCACGACCGCCGGAAAAAAAGAATGTCACGTGTGCGTACTTTTCGGTTTCCGCGAGCCGCAGCTGTTTCATGCCCCTGGAGGCCAGGTATTCGCCCAGGCTGTTGTGGATGGATGCCGGTGGGAACACACAGGGCGCGTCGATATCCGCAGCGTATTCAGTCAGGGTCACAAAATAGCTGAGTGCAGGCACCCTGTTGCGCTCAAAACCATCGAAGGTGGGCTCTGTGAAACACCGGGTCAACTGGCGAGCCCGGTCGGCCCGGAAGTTCATGAAGATCACGGCATCGCCGTCCTGCAGGGTGACCGGTTGACCATTGAACCGGATCGCGGAAGCCTTCACGAATTCGTCGTTTTCGTCCCGATCATATGCGGCGTGCAGGGCGCTGACAGGATCGCTGTCCTGGAAGTCTGCCGTGCCGTCGACGATCAGGTCCCAGGCGGGTTTCACCCGTTCCCAGCGATTGTCCCGATCCATGGCATAGTAGCGACCGATGATGGATGCGATACCGCCGGCGCCTGTGTCGCGTATCAGCTGGTCGAGACGAGCAAGGGAGGGTTCGGCCGACCGCGGTGGTACGTCGCGCCCATCCAGGAACGCGTGCAGATAGATTTCCCTGACGCCCCTGGCCCGCGCCAGCTCAACCATGGCAGCGATATGGTCCTCATGGGAGTGAACCCCGCCCGGCGATAGCAGCCCCAGCAGGTGGAGGGCGCGGCCGCTGGCGACCAGCGTGTCTGTCAGTCCGTTTAACAGCGGATTGTCCCGGAAGCTGCCGTCTTCGATGGCCAGGGCAATCCGGGTCAGGTCCTGGTGAACAACCCGGCCAGCGCCAAGGTTCATGTGGCCGACTTCTGAATTGCCCATCTGGCCTGCTGGCAGGCCCACGTCGAGTCCGGAGCCGGATATCAGGGTATGTGGTCGATTTTTCCAGAGGTTGTCCCAGACGGGCGTATTGGCCTGTGCAATGGCGTTGTCCTCTCGCTCTGCCCGGTATCCCCAGCCGTCCAGAACAATCAGGACGGTCGGTGTCGTCTGTTTCATGGCAATCCGTCTGCGTGATGAACGAATAATTTTACTCCAATTCGTGGCGCGACTTGCAGGCAAATATTCGACATTTGTGTATACTTCGCGACTTGTTTTTCACCACCGGTCACTAGCTGTGATTGAACAGCTGTTCGAATTTGCAACCAACCACTTTATCCTGGTCAGCCTGTTTGTGTTCCTGCTGGTCGCTTTCTTTATTAACGAGGGCAAACAGGGTGGTTCAGCGATCACACCCAGCAACCTGGTTAATCTAGTGAATCGCCAGGGCGCTGTCGTGCTCGATATTCGCGAAAGCAAGGAGTTCGGCAATGGTCATATTGCCGGTGCCACCAGCATGCCCTATGCGGTTGTTGACTCCCGCATGGGTGAACTCGAATCCTTCAAGGACAAGCCCATCGTGCTGGTCTGCAAGATGGGCCAGCACGCGGGCGCCGTTGGTCGGAAACTGAAAGCCCAGGGCTTTGAAGATGTCCGTCGGCTGTCCGGTGGAATGGCGGAATGGAGCGCATCCGGCATGCCGGTCGTCAAGTCCTGAGTCCTGCAATGAATCCTATTGTCATGTACACCACCCGCTTCTGCCCGTTCTGTATCCGGGCGCGGATGCTGGTTCAGCACAAGGGCTGGGAGTACGAGGATCTCGCCGTGGATGGAAATCCCGCGCTTCGTGCGGAAATGA
>JAQCAK010000087.1 GCA_027621895.1 Pseudomonadota bacterium
TGCTGCCGGAGGTTTTGAACGATGTGTCAGAGGTGGACACCTCGGCCACGGTACTGGGCCATGAACTCAAGCTGCCGGTGATGCTGGCGCCAATTGGCTCACTCCAGGTATTCGATCCGCACGGCGGGGCCAGCGCGGCCCGGGCTGCGGCTGATTCCGGTGTCATCAGTATTGCCAGCTCCGTCTGTACCCCTGACATCGAGGAGATCGCGGCAGCCTCAGGGGCACCCAAGATCTATCAGCTGTACGTTCGCGGTGATGACCACTGGCTGGATGAGAAGATTCAGCGAGTGATCGACAGCGGCTATGTCGCATTCTGCCTGACAGTGGATACCGCCGTGGTGAGCCGGCGTGAAAGGGATATCGCCAAGCGGGTTGTCCCAACGTCAGTGGCAACACCCGGTGACTTCAGGTTCCAGGCCAGCATGAGCTGGAAGACCGTTGCCCGGATACGCAGGGACTTTGAGATTCCACTCATCCTCAAGGGCATCACCCGCGTTGACGATGCGCTGAAGGCCCTGGACCACGGTGTCAGCATGATCTACGTTTCCAACCATGGCGGACGTCAGCTGGACCAGTCCGTGGGTACAATGACCGTCCTGCCGGACATCGTGAAGGCCGTCAACGGTCAGGCTGAGGTCGCGGTGGATGGCGGTTTCTACCGAGGCACAGACATCCTCAAGGCCATCGCCATGGGTGCCGGTGCCGTCGGACTTGGCCGGCTTGAGGGCTGGGCCCTGGCGGCAGGCGGCGTGCCCGCATTGAACCGATGCCTGACGCTCCTGCGCCGTGAGATTGCCATTGGTATGGCACTCTGCGGTGTGAATACCCTGTCGGGACTTAATCCTGGTCATGTGATACCGGCCGAGGTGGTCTCTGACTCTGACCTGTTGAGCGCGTTCCCGCTGCTGGACGAAGGCTATTGAGCACGGCGTTCGAAACCGAATCTGACCTGATTGAGGCCATGGCAGCTGAACGCGATGACGCGTTCCGCGAGGCCATCCGCCGGTACCAGTCTCCCATGATGGCGGTGGCCATGAGCCTGGTTGGAGACAAACTGGCTGACGAGGTAGTACAGGAGGCCTGGCTGTCCGCCCTTCGCGCTATTGGCAGCTTTGAGCAGCGCAGTTCACTGAAAACCTGGTTGCTGCGCATCGTCGCCAACGAGGGCAAGACCCGCCTGCGAAGGGAAAACCGCCAGACTTCGCTGGATGCCATGCTGGAAGTCGATCCCTACTTCCGGGAGCGCTTTGATTCAACCGGTCACTGGACCGCTGCGCCTGCAGCCTGGGAAGCGGATACGCCCGAAGCGCTCCTCACCCGGGATGAACTGCAGCACTGCATCGAGCAGACCATGATGCAGCTGCCCGGGTTACAGCAAGCCGCGCTGAACCTTCGTGAACGCCAGGGCATGTCCATGAAAGAACTCTGTAACATTCTGGAGGTGAGCGAATCCAATGTGCGGGTACTGCTGCATCGCGCCAGGATGAGAGTTTTTCGCACCATCGAACATTTCGAGACAACCGGCGAATGCCAACCGGGAGAATGACCTTGTTTAACTGCAGAGATATCAGTGAACGCGCCACCGACTACCAGGAAAACAGGATGTCCTGGCGGGAGCGCCTGAACTGGAAACTCCATCTGCTCATCTGCCGGGACTGCCAGCGATTCGTTTCGCAGTTTCTGGTGATGGTTCGTGCCCTGCAGCGTCCCCTGCCTGAAACCACTGAGAAAGAAGTGCAGGATCAGCTGCGCAGGGTCAAAGAAGCACGATCCTGAGCCAGCTCACCCCCCGCACTCCTCGCAGGGAAACCTCAAGGTGTGCCCCGCCGCCAGGCATGAAACTTCTCGGCAATATCCAGTGCCCAGTCGGGTTTGTGGCTCTTGCGCCACTCGCTCGCGGCGAACTTGTTCATCTCTATCATGGTGGGATAAACATGGATCGTGCCCATGATCTTCGACAGTGAAATGCCGCACTTCATCGCCAGGGTAAACTCACTGATCAGGTCACCGGCATGGTCCGCCGCAATGGTCACGCCCAGAATCTTGTCCTTGCCAGGAACCGTCAGGACTTTGACCAGTCCGTGCGCTTCTTCTTCGGCGAGCGCGCGATCCAGGCCGGCAACGTTATAGGTGGTCACCTCGTAATCGATGCCTTTTTCTTTCGCCTCGGATTCATTGAGTCCCACCCGGGCGACTTCCGGTGAGCAGAAGGTCGCCCAGGGGATCACGGAGTAGTCCACGCGGAACCTGCGAAACACGCCAAACAGCGCGTTGACCGCCGCGTACCAGGCCATGTGGGATGCGGTGTGTGTGAACTGGTAAGGGCCTGCGACGTCACCAATGGCGTAGATATTCGGGAAGTTGGTGCGCAGGTAATCGTCTACGGCCACGGTACCGTTACCATTCAGGGTGATGCCCAGTTCTTCCAGACCCAGCCCTGCCGTGTTGGCACGCCGACCCACCGCAACCAGCAGCTTGTCGAAGCCGATTTCCTTGATGCTGCCATCGGGATCCGTAACCTGCAGGGCGAAACCCTCACCCGATGACACCACGGCTTCCGCCCTGTGTCCGGTCAACACCGAAACACCTTCCTGCTCCAGGCGCGCCTGGATCATGACCGAGAACTCCTCATCCTCACGGGACAGGATGTTGGGCAGCAGTTCCACCTGGGTCACCTGGCTGCCGAGCCGTGCAAATGCCTGGGTCAGCTCGGTACCGATGGGGCCGCCACCCAGCACCACCAGCCGTTCCGGCAGGGTTTCCAGCTGCCAGAGGTTATCGGACGTCAGGTAGTCGACCTGGTCAATATCCCTGATCGGCGGGACGAAGGGCTCTGCGCCGGACGCGATAATAATGTTGCGGGTCGAAATGGTTTTGCCGTTCACTTCCACATGCCAGGGAGAAACGATCCTGCCGTGGCCCTGCTCCACATCAACCCCCAGGCTCTCGTACCGCTCGACAGAATCATGGGGTTCTATGGCCTTGATGACCCGCTGCACCCGCTGCATGATCTGCTTCAGGTCAACGTCCACTTCTGTATCCACAAACCCCAGACTGCCGGCTCGCCGGGTGTCCTGGGCAAACTTCGCCGAACGGATCAGCGACTTGCTCGGGACACAGCCCGTGTTCAGACAGTCACCACCCATTTTGTGCTTCTCGATCAGCGTCACTTTCGCCTTCACGGTGGCGGCAATCAGCGCAGCCACCAGCCCCCCGGAGCCAGCACCAATCACCACCATATCGGTATCAAAGCCCGAGGGTTTCTGGAGACCACGATAGACCTGGCGAGCCTTGATGAAGTCAACCAGACGCTTGGCCAGCAGTGGAAAGATACCCAGCAACACGAAGGACGTGATCAACCCGGGCGACAGGACATCCCCCGCGCTCTCGATCTGGCCCAGCTGGGTGCCGGCATTGACGTAAACGATGGTCCCGGCCAGCATGCCAATCTGCGAAACCAGGAAATACTGGATAGCGGGCATCTTCGTCACCGCCATGGCGATGTTAATGGCCCAGAAAGGAAAGACCGGTACCAGCCGCAGGGTAAACAGGTAAAAGGCCCCTTCTCTTTCCACGCCGCGATTGATGGTCTCGAGCTGGCGGGAAAATTTCTCCTGGACCTGCTCCCGAAACAGCCAGCGGGCAATAAGCATGGCCAGGGTTGCGCCAATGGTCGACGCAAACGACACGAAAACCACGCCCCAGAACACGCCAAACAGGGCACCGGCGACGAGAGTCAGGGCTGTGGCCGCCCCCGGCAGGGAAACGGCTGTCGCCACAACGTAGATCGCAAAGAATACAGACACAAATTCAAGCGGCCGGCTGGCCGCCAGTTCAACAAGATTCTGCTGCTCTGCCTTGATTCGATCCAGCGTCAGGTAAGCGCCCAGGTCAAAGTAGAAAAACAGTCCGACAACCAGCACCACCAGCGCCAGCGCAATCCATTTAGACAGTTTCATGGGAGCTTTCCTTTTATGACAAACATTGATTTCAGGTATCGACAGCCAAAGCAACGGCAAATCCGGACAGGCCCCGCACCTTGCGACGCACCATCAGGACTTACGTCGACAACAGCAGAACAGACGCGTGAAACCCGAATTGGTTACAGCTCGCGACATGATAAACACTTATGCGCTTAAAGGCGTGCCACTGGACCGCTTGATGAGAAACCTGAACGACACAGTTCAGACAGGCTGATGCTGTCCCAGCCCGGATTAACCGATTCCACCAGCTGTACAAGCCCGGCCCGATTCAGGCGGCGCAGTTCGAGTTCCCGATCCACGGCTTCTTCCAGGTCACTGATCGCTTCGACGTAAACCAGTTTCTGCCAGACTCGCCGCCGCTTGCGCATCCGGTTCACCCGTTCACGGTGACGCTGCACGCCTCGACCCAGGTCACCGGTAACGCCGATCGACAGGTATCGATGATGTCGGCTGGAGAGAATGTAAAGATAATAGAATTTCATGTGGCCAGCGTGACTGATCACCTGCAGGGAGAGACAGCCGACATTTCCCTTCATGCTGTAAGCCAGAGAGGCAGGCATCGTAGGTTTCTGCAGGGAGTTTCTGTTTTGCAGGCGAGCCCTTTAGTATGATGAATCCCATGAATGTACCCATTAGCCGAACGCCTGCCTGGCAGACACTGACAGACCTGGCGAAGCGCCCCCTGGATATCAGGACACTGATCGAGGAAACCGGCCGAGTCGAACAACTGACGCTCGGCACGTCATTGATCTCTGCCGACCTTTCAAAACAAAGACTGGACACCAGAGTACTCGATGCGCTGCTGGACCTGGCGCAGGAGGCGGACGTCAGCGGCCGCGCACTGAAAATGGCGGAAGGCACCGCCATCAATGAAACAGAACATCGTGCGGTACTGCATACCGCCCTGCGCCAACCGTCTGACAGGCTCCCGGCAGGTTTGCGGGACCACCTGACCAGTGAACGCAATGCCATGCTCAGGATCGCTACAGCGATTCGCGACGGCAGCTGGCAGGGATCCACAGGCAGGGCCATCACCGACGTCGTGAACATCGGCATTGGCGGATCAGACCTCGGGCCAAAAATGGCCTGCGCAGCACTCCGTGAATTCTGCGACGGGCCACGTTGTCACTTTATCTCCAACGTGGACGGTGCCGAGATCAACACGCTGCTGACCGGCCTGGATGCCGCCACCACCGTGATGATTATTTCAAGCAAGACCTTCACCACCGTGGAAACGCTCACCAATGCCCGGACCATGCTGGACTGGTTCGAGCAGAACCTGGTAATCGCAAAGCCCCAGGGCAGCCCCCATTGCATCGGCGTCACCAACGACGTGGAGAAAGCAAAGGCTTTCGGCATTCCGGAATCACAGCTGCTGACCTTTATCGATGCCATCGGCGGCAGATACTCCGTCTGGTCTTCGATCGGCCTGCCCGTGGCTATCGCAACCGGCGCCGGGGGGTTCGAGGCCATGCTGGCCGGTGGGGCGGAAATGGACGCACACTTCCAGACAGCAGAGCCAGCTGCCAACCTGCCCCTGCTGATGGGCCTGATCGGTGTCTGGTACAACAATTTCCTGGGAATGCGCTCCCATGCAGTCATCCCCTATTGCCAGCGGCTGAGCCTGTTCGTCGATCATCTCCAGCAACTCGACATGGAGAGCAACGGCAAATCCGCAACCCTGTCAGGAGACTTCGTGGAATGGGATACCGGCCCGGTGGTCTGGGGACAGACCGGCACCAACGGCCAGCATGCATTCTTCCAGCTGCTGCACCAGGGCACACAGGTCGTACCCGTCGATTTTATCGGCCTGGCCAGCGACCCGCTCAGCAGCCCCCGGCATCACCGGATCCTCATGGCCAACATGATTGCGCAATCAGAAGCACTGATGCTGGGGCGATCCAGCGAGGACCCGCACCGCCACTATCCCGGTAACCGGCCCAGCACGACCATCCTGCTGGATGCACTGACACCGGCATCTCTCGGTCAGCTGCTTGCCCTCTACGAGCACAAGGTGTTTGTCCAGGGATGCGTTTGGCAGGTGAACTCTTTTGATCAGTGGGGCGTGGAGCTTGGCAAGCAGCTGGCAACCAGCCTGCTTGAGGATGGCCAGGCCGGGCATGATCCGTCCACCACCGCGCTCATGAAGAAAACCGGACTGCACGGCTGATCCTTGGCGGTCATCTATCGCAGGTCGATACAGGGCGTTCACTACGAGGTGCGCACAGCCGGGCAGTCTATCCGCCTCTACACCAATGGCGCTTTTCATTCCCAGTACAATCCCCGGCACCTGTTTACCGGTGCGGTCTGGGACCTGCTGATCCTGCCTGCCCTGTTCAGGGCAGCCCCACCCAGGCGGGTGCTGGTACTGGGCGTCGGTGGCGGCACTGTGATTCATCAGCTCAACAGGCTCTACGAGCCGGAGCATATCACCGGTATCGAACTGGACCCGCAGCACCTGAAGATTGCCCGCCGCTTCTTCAAGGTTCGATACTCCAACACGACCCTGGTACAGGCCGATGCACTGGACTGGCTGCAGGCTGGCAGTGAGCAGTTTGACTACATCATCGACGACGTGTTTCAGCACGCCGAGGGTGACCCGGTGCGTCCTTTTCCCGCTGACCCTTCATGGTACCGGATGCTGCGCCGACATCTCGCAGCCGGTGGTGTGATCGTCCAGAATCATATCGGACGCCGGGAGGCGATGACACAACGGCAGCACCTGCCCCGGGAAACCCGCATCATCGGTTTTGAAACCGCGCAATACGAGAACTGTGTCCTGGGTATCTACGATGCCAGCCAGACAACCCGGCAGCTGCTCGAACTGGGTAAACACAATATCGCCGGTCTGGAGAAATCGCAGCGTCGCAGGCTGCGGGTAAACTACTGGCGAGTCAGCGGCCAGGGGGAACGGCTCGCTAGTGGATCACCTCCTGCTGGCGAACCATGATCGCGGCCACCAGCAGCGCGACCAGTGCCACCAGGCAGATCTGTGCCGCCGCGTTGTAACTGCCAAGATGGTCCACTGCCAGGCTAAAGGCAGCAGGTCCAATAGCACTGGCAAACACCGAGATCGAGGTATTGAAACCACTGACCTCGCCAAGATACAGCGGCCCGAAAAACCGGATAAACGCGAGATTGGATGTGACTCCCCAGAGCCCGCCGCCGGTTCCAAACCCCGCC
>JAQCAK010000088.1 GCA_027621895.1 Pseudomonadota bacterium
CCGTATCAGCGTAGAAACAGAGAAGCCTGGCCACATAAAAACTACTGTGGCCAGGGATCAGGCAGAGACGGCTACTTTTTAGCCGCAGGCCCTTCGAAGGTTTTCAGCTCTTCATACCAGCCGGAGCCATTAATCTTCATTGGAATACTGCCGCCGTGTTTCTCCATCGTGGCAAGATGTGTTCGCCGTCCTTCCCATGCCTCGCTATCAGCCTGCCACGCATTCAGCACTTTCTCAGCCTCCTCATAAGAAGGGGCTTCAACTTCATAAAGCGACAGATAGCCGGACTTCGTTTCGAGGTCCAGATGCGGACCAGCCAGCTTGTAGACCGTACCCCGAACAAAGATGGGGCACCGGGTCGTGTCCTCAATATGCTGATCAATGAACCATTCATCGAAAGCTGCCTGATTTTCATCAGACAGCGGTTCGCACAGGCCTATCAGAACGAAGCGCGGCATCAGCTGAGATGCGAGACTGGTGCTGGTTCACCGGCATCTCGCCCTGCAATACGGGAAGTAGAAAGCTGGGTATCAGGGTCTGGAACGTTGTTGACCCAATTACACACCTGGGGGTCAGCTTCCCTGATCTCACCTGATAGATGGATTCCCTCAGCGGTAAAAATACCCACTTTGCCGCCTTTACTGACGCGGATATTGCCGTCGTCCATGCGTTCGTAGAGGGCTTCTGTATCAAAAGGATGTGTCAAACTCATGTTATTCACCTACCCATTCAGTCAGTTTCTGATGCAACCAGCGAACCTTCGATTCCTGGTAAGCAGACAGTGTAACGCCAGGCTTGTAGGTTGACTCAAGCCCCATCTGAACCTTCGGCATATTGAAGACATCCTGATCAAAGACCCTGCCCAGGAAGCCCAGAGCTGAAGACCACTTCTCGTCATCACCCAGCCAGTGGATCGGCGCTGCCGGCGGTCTCTCACCCTGAAACGGCATGAGCTGATAGCATTCCATGATGCAGGTTCGATGGTCATCACCATTGGGCCTGAAACGGTACACGATCTTGTTAAATGCGCCCCAGGGATGGAAGTTCGGCCACTGCGTATAATCAATGGAATCGACAATTTCTGCGTCGCAGTACTCATCGACTCGATCACCAGCATGAGCCCTTAAACCCTCACGGCTCATCATCGCCAGAAATGCGCGTGCGTTCATGCCTTCCGGGATAGCAACCTCTGCTTCCGGTGGCAGGTCCATCATGGCGCGAAGAATATCTTCATCGCCAAGTTCATAGTCGAGCAGCGGACTCGGAGTGCCACCCGGCGTAATCACCCGTGCACAGTTTTCCCAGACATCCACCTGGCTGTTGACGTCTCCGAGGCTGCGCATGATCTGAGGGTGTGTACCATTAACATGGTACGCCTCACAGAAAGCTTCCTGTGCGATCTTCCAGTTACAGGGCAGCTTGCGGGCAACATGCGCCTGTACATACAGAGAACCGAGATCCCATCGCTCAAACTGATCGGCCAGATCTTTAATGAAAGGTTCAAAGGGCTCACAGTCCTGGTCGGGATTAATAAATACAAACCCGGCCCAGGTGGCGACAGGAATCTCCGGTAGTGCAAATTCCTCATCCTTGATTTGCGGGAAATCCCATCTGGCAGGTATATCTTTCAGACAGCCATCGAGATTCCAGGCAAAGCCGTGAAATGCACAGCGGATTTCCGAGGCATGACCATCGAACTCTTTCAACATACGGCCGCGGTGCAGGCAGGCATTCGGATAGGCTTTAATGGACCGATCTTCCTGTCGGACAATCAGAAATGAAATGCCGGCAATGTCGTAACGCAGATGGTCTCCAGGATCAGGGATTTCTTCTTCACGACAGGCAAATTGCCAGACCTTCATCCAAAGATTCCTGACTTCCTTTTCGTGATACTCCCGGGTGGTATAACGATCCTTGGAAAATTCATTCAGCCCAACGTCTTTCGGGGACTGCAGACGTAGAACCTCCGGCACCTCGTGCGTGTCCTGGTCCAGCAAGTCCTGGTAAGTCAACCCAGGTGACCGCGGCATTGTTGCTGGATCCAGGTCTTTAAACATCTCTGCCACTATCGTTCCCTCTTTATTATTCGGTTTATGGAAATCGCTTTACGCTTCTGCTTGATTGTCTATCCCTGTTGCCCGGGAATCAACATCCATGGTTTCGGATCCAATCTCTCGTTCGATGTCCTGGTAGCAAATTTCATCTGTCGCCCTGAGAGACGGGGGGTACAAGGATATCTACTCATGATTGATCCAGCAGTTCCTGATACAGCGCATCCAGGCCTGCGCGCGCGTCACCCTGCGTTGCTGGCAATAACAGCCCAATGAAATTGATCTGCAGCGTATGCTCAAATTCCTGCAGATGAACAAGCCCCTTGTTCCAAAGCAGAAAAGAAGACCAGTACAAGCCCAGTAAAGCAGTGGCAAGTTGGTCGGTATCAACTCGCAGGTCCAGTTGACCTGTATCGCGCATACGAAGCAGCGAATCGTGTATTTCCTGTTTTGTATTCGCGAGAAGCACTTCGATCAGCGCATCGCCCGATCCAGCTCGAAGCATGGCCGCTGTGATCGCTTCTGCATAGGCCGGTGCTGTTCTGGCCTTCCAGGCGCCATTCTGGACCATCTTGATCAAATACTTCCAGCCAGGCCCGTCAGATTCAGCCGACACCCGAACAACATTTTCAGCGAGCAGTTCACGCAATGCTTCAAGGACAAGCTGGTCTTTCGTGTTGTAAAGGTTGTAGAGCGTTGTCGGTGAAACACCAGCGCGCTCGGCCACCTGAATCATGACCATTCCGTCATAGCCCTGATCCGCCACCAGTTCCCTTGCCGCGGCAAGAATCCGCTGCCGCCTGTCTTCCTGCCGAGGAGTGAGCTTGCGGAGATTCGTCATCAGGACCTACTCTATGAAATTGATGGGCTACTCTCGAGAAACGAGTCTATTTTGGCGCGCGCTGCATCCTTGTCTTCAAACCACAGAGCATTGATCTCGGTAAACACGGCAGATTCGTGCGGTACAGCACTGCCCTCAAATATGGCACCTACCGGACAGGCAGATTCGCAGACGCCACAATCGATACAGTCATTAGGCTCGATGTAGCACATGCGGTCATCGTCCTCAATAAAAATGCAGTCCACAGGGCACACTTCGATGCAGGACTTATCCATTACATCGATGCAGGCATTGGCTATCACGAATGTCATTTTTGACCGTTCTCCGGCGGTGCAACAGGCATACAGAGGGAGTAGTCTAAATGAGATTTTTGTACTTGACTACAGTTTTGCAGGAAGCCACATTTCAGCTCTAACGAACTGTATTCGGCGACCATTCCGGAGGAAACGATGAGTACCTTATATAGCTTCATGTCAGCCATGGCAGACGCAGCCGAAGAAGATTTCAGTTCACCGCGCGAATTTCCCCTGATGCCCATTGGTGAAGCTTGTGACATGGGAACGGCAGAAGACGGGACGCCGTTGATTGATCCCCGCATTTTCGACTCTCCTGAATTTTTTCGTAACCCGTATCCCTACTATCGGATCCTGCGAGATCACTACCCCGTGTTCCATGACAAGTTGCACAACTGCTACTACGTCACCCGCTACGATGACATTACCGAATGCTATTTCGACGATGAAGGATTCAACACAATCCCCAAGGGGTCATCCAATGGTGTACTTGGTAACACCCAGCTTGAGCTGTCAGGTGTCGAGCATCGCCGCCGCCGTAACCTTTATGGACAGCATCTTGTTGGTCAGTCCCTGAACAATCGCATTCCTGCCATCGAGCGTCTCGCCAATGAAATGATCGATGACTGGGACGAGTTGGCCAGACAGGGTTCCGATTGGGTCCAGGACAAGGATGGCAAGCGCATCATCGAACTGGGCGCTGCATTCGCCAACGAGTTCCCAATCCGGGTTGTTTGCGAGGTGCTGGGCTTTCCGAAGGAAGCCCAATCGCAATTCTACTACTGGTATAACTCAATGATGACTGGCCTGGGCGGCTCAGAAACCCACAAGCTGGGTGTGGAAGCCCGCCAGGATCTCGAGGACTACATCGCCGGGATTGTCGAAGAACGCCGCAAGAATCCTACTTATCTGTATGACACAGACGGCAACCCGATCAGTAAGGACATCATCAGCAAGCTTTGTGAAACCAGGGTCGATGGCGACTTCCTGTCAACGGAAGAAATCACGTCCAACATTGCACTGGTTGTTGGCGGCGGCGGTGAAACAACCCGCGGCGCCATTTTAAACATGTGGACGATGCTGCTGCGGCACCAGGATCAATACAAGGAAGTCGTTGCAGACGGCGATAAATGGGATCTGGCCTTCCACGAAACACTTCGATACGCGTCCCCGATTGGAGGTCAACCACGCCACAACACTTTTGACGTCGAAATGCACGGCGTGAGGGTGCCCGCGGGATCCCTGATGCAGATGGTCGATTTTTCGGCCAATCATGACGAACGCATTTTCAAGGACCCTGAAACATTCAATATCTTCCGGGATGACCTGTACGCCGGAAAGTTACTCCGCTCCGGTTATCGCAAGGAAGGCAAATGCTCGCATATGGCATTTGGGGTAGGACCACACCTTTGCCCGGGTGCATGGATCTCTCACCAGGAGGCTGTTGTTGGCTCAAAAGTGTTACTGGCCCGCATGAACAACCCACGCATCGTTGAGGAAAAGATGCCCAGGGACATTGATGGCAAAAGCCCATTGCCTGTCAGCATCATGTCAGTCAGACAGTGCTGGTTGGAATACGATCTCTAAACGGAAAAATTAAAGTGGCATCAGTATCGTTAGAAAAAGAAGCATCCGTCGCCGGTCGCAACGGGGTCATCATCAGAAAACGTGAGTACGACGAAGGCAAACCAGGTTTTCGTACCTATGAGGTCTATCAGCGTGAGCGCGTCGGTGAAAGTACAGAAAAGATCAAACCGATCCAGCTGGTGTCCGATGACTACAGGCGTGACCCTTACCCTCTTATGGAGATCCTGCGGGAGAATTATCCATGTTATCGGGACTGGCTGGAAAACAGCTTCTGGATTACCCGATACAATGATGTGACGTCCATCTTTACGGATGACGCAAATTTCGAAACCCGGCCCAAAACCTGGTACTACGGTCTGAACGATGCAGGTCGTGATCTGCGCAACGAACTATCAGTACTGGCCGCAGAGGAAGCATGCATAGACAGATCCGCTGAAGAGATCGCCGTAAAACTCGCTGGCCAGTTGGCGAGCCGCGGTGAAGCAGACCTTGCCACCGGTTTTGCGGCAAGGTTTGCCGTTCAAATGACCGCAAGCTGCTATGGGATACCCGATGCAGATATCGACAGCTTCGCTACTGCTTACTGGCGCATGCAGCGAGGAACATCATGGAAGCCACGACTCCAGGCAGATGGCCTGGCCGCGATGCAGGAACTGGTTCGCTATTTTGAGCCCATTGTTGCGGAGCGACAATCATCGCCGGGCGACGATATGGTATCCGCCATGGTGCAACTCGATCAGCCGGCCAGCGCCCGGGACGTCGTCGTGACGCTGCTTGAAGGCGACCACGAAACACTGCACGGTGCCCTGGCGAACCTGTGGTTTCTGCTGCTCACGCATCCAGGGGAATTCGAAAAAGCGCGATCAGAACGACGCTTGATGAAACTCGCCTACCTGGAAACACTCCGACATTCGACACCGGTTGTTTCGGCTCACAGATTCGCACGGCATGAAGTCGAGCGATTCGGTCGTCTGTTGCCGGAAGGCGCCAGAATTGTCTGCAGTGCCGCCGCAGCGAACCGAGATCCGCGTGTTTTCAGGGACCCGAGCACTTTCATCGTCGACAGGAAAGATATGTGCCAGCGAGAACCACGCGGGCAATATAGAGCAGACGGGCTCGCCACCGGCATCGCCTTTGGTCTTGGCAAGCCATCTGTTCATCCGGCTGTACCTGAAGACAGGCCGCGATCCCGCTATGCCATCACCAGGGATACCGCAGTCACTGCTAGCGAAGCGCTCGTCGCACACCTGGACAACATCGAGATCGCTAAAGGTGCGTCACCAGTGCTTACCAGCCTGACGGTGGGCGAGATGCACACCTGCTGGCGTCTACCGGTCACTTACAAGAAAAAATAAAATCACGCGTTCGGAGGGATGACATGTCAGAAGCAGTTAAGGACCTCGGCCCCACATTAGATCCAAGGGTTTTCGATTCGGAAGAATTTCAGCGAGATCCGTTTCCAATCTATAAACAACTTCGGGACCATCACCCGATCTTTCACGATCGCTTTCATAACCGCTGGATTATCTCGCGCTACTGGGATGTCGATGGCGCCTTCCAGGACAACGAGAGTTACGATCGTGCCATGTACAAGCCTGATGGACCCTATGAATTCGGTTCCAGGCACGTATTTGGGCCAAACATCCTGGAATATGGCAACAGTGACGAGCATCGCCGGCTACGCAACATCGTCGCCGGACAGTTTGTAGGCCAAAAGCTGCAGGACTTTATCCCGATGATCCACCAGATCTCGGATGAGGTGATCGACAGGTTTATTGATAACGGCGAAGTTGAAATGGTTTCGCAGTTTGCCAGCCAGGTCCCGATTCGGGTGATCTCCAACATGCTTGGACTACCACGCGAAGACGAAGACACTTTCGTTGAATGGTATCAATTGTTAATCGCTGGTCTGGGTTTTGGTGGCGAGCACCTGATGGCTGGCCTGAAAGCACGCAACGACATGTGGGATTACATCGACCCCCTGATCGTCGAACGCAGCAAGCACCCTGGCGAAGACCTGTTGTCTCGCATTTGTGTGGCAGAACTGGGCGGTTCGCGCATGACAGTAGAAGAAGTCAAAGGCTTCGTCGCGCTGCTGCTTGCCGCCGGCGGCGATACCACCGAGAAGGCCATCGCGAACATGTGGTATCACCTGATGTACACGCGCCCGGATCAGTTGCAGCTCGTCATCGACGAACCTGATCTGTGGGAGAATGTCTTTACTGAAATGATGCGGTTTGATCCCGTGGTGCACGCCCAGTTTCGCTTCACCACACGGGAAATACCGCTGCACAACGACGTCATTCCGGAACGCGCAGGTGTCATCCTGTACCTGGGTGCAGGCAATCGGGATGAGCGGGCTTTTAAGAACCCTGACACCTTCGATATT
>JAQCAK010000089.1 GCA_027621895.1 Pseudomonadota bacterium
CAAGCGCCATCCGAAATGCCCCCTTTTTAACGTGTATGCCCACTGTCTACCCCGACCGGGTCCCCTCGGGGAAAAAGACCACACACATACCATCCCTGACTCTTTCCCTGGCGGCTTCGATTGACTGGAGCGCCGCCTCGGTGTTGGATCGGTCCACGTAGATATGCCCCATCATTTCGCAGGCCTTGCCCAGCACCGGGACTCTCCGCAGTTCTTTCTTCATGACCCATTTCAGGTCCAGGCCGGTAAAGCCGTACAGCAGGTAAATGTCGACCAGGCTCAGGTGGTTGGCTGCCAGGATGTAGGATTGGCCGGGCTGCAGACGTTCCCGTCCCTCCACGTCGACTTTCATGAGGGTGACAATGGCATTGAGCCTGGCCCAGAGGCCGGCAATCCAGCGCGAGGCAAAGTCGGCTGCGCCAAACAGGCACATCAGCATGATCAGGGTGCCCAGTACCAGGGTTGAAAGCAGCAGCAACGGCACGACTATCAGCCACTTGTAGCACTGGTAAGGCAGCCAGAGCCAGGCGGGGATCTCGGGTTGAGGAGGGTGGACGAGAGGCTGGGTCACGATACTGTTTGTTTTTAAAGGCGGCGTATTCTAAGCACTAAGCCCTGGTCTTGCATCAATATTGGCAATTGCAGGGCTTTGCCCGCCCCCTGTAGCGGGGTTACCTTTCCGGAGCCCAGCCAGTCCTGCCTTCGAGGTGTCAGGGAACGTTGTCAGGGCTCATAATACTATATGTAATTAATTACGTATTAGCGTTTCAGATACCCAGCCCCTCTTTCCGTGCTGAATAGCTGTTATCAAGTTACCGCGGGATCTGATTGAGATGCTTAGAAGGATCCTATATATTTAGTAATTGATTACATAAAAACGGTCGGGATCTACATGCAGGATCTGCTCGAAGAAATAGGCGTGCTGGGCCTGGCTAGTCGGCTGAAACGTCTGTCCGATGCCCTGATGCAGGATGGGGTGCGCGTCTACCAGACCGCAGGGGCGGGCTTTGAGCCTCGCTGGTTCCCGGTTTTCCTGTTTCTCTACCATCGTGGACCCACTGCGATTACCGAAATCGCAAGAGGTGTGGGTGTTTCCCATCCTGCAGTCAACAAGGTCGCTAATGAGTTGATTGCCGCCAGACTGGTAGCGCCTTACCGGGACAGGAAAGACAAGCGTAAGCGTGTGTTAGCGCTTACTTCTGCTGGCAGGGATAAGGCTGGTGCCCTGGAACCCGTCTGGAGCAGGATTGAAACCGTTCTGCAGGAGATAGTGGATGAAGCGGGTGGCAATTTTCCCGGTGCACTGCAGGGTTTTGAACGCAGCCTGCAGCGCTGTGGACTTCATGACAGATTTGCCGGCCAGTGGCAGGCAGCAGGCGCTCAGTCGCTTTCCGGCTCCGATGGCCTGTCTGATCCTGCGCCGGGGCCTGGTGCGGCCGCAGGGTCTGAGTCTGCATAGCCACGCCGGGTCATGAACCCCTCGATAAGATCGATTGGCAGCGGGAAGACGATCAGCGAACTCCGGTCGCGGGATAACTCGGTCAGGGTCTGCATGTAGCGAAGCTGCAGAGCCTGCGGCTGCTCCGAGAGTTTTTTCGCCGCATCCAGCAGTTTTTGTGAAGCCTCCAGCTCGCCACCCGCATGAATGATCTTGGCGCGCCGCTCCCGCTCGGCCTCGGCCTGCTTGGCGATGGCGCGGATCATCGATTCGTCAATGTCGATGTGCTTGATTTCAACGTTGATGACCTTGATGCCCCAGGATTCGGTCTGTTCGTCCAGCAGCTTCTGAATGCCCTCGTTCAGCTTGTCCCGCTGGGCCAGCATTTCATCAAGTTCATGTTGACCCAGGATTGACCGCAGGGTCGTCTGGGCCAGCTGGGCCGTGGCTTCGAAATAGTCTTCCACGTTGATAATGGCGTGTTCGGCATTGATGACGCGGAAATAGATAACGGCGCTGACCTTGACCGACACATTGTCACGGGAGATGACGTCCTGGCTGGGTACGTCATACACCATGGTTCGCAGATCAACCTTCACGATCTGCTGGATACCGGGAATGACGACGATCAGGCCGGGTCCCTTGACCTTCTGGAACCGCCCGAGGAAAAAAATGACACCACGTTCGTATTCCCGCAGCACCCGGAAGGTATAAAAGGCCAGGCCAACCAGTAGCAGGCCCAGTACAATCCAGAACTCGTTCATGCTGTTTCTCCTTGTTTCTGGTGCGCGGTAACCTGCAGCTCCAGTCCATTGATGGCAATGACTTCTACCCTGTCGCCGCGATTCACGGGTGTATCAGCGCGAGCTTTCCAGATTTCTGCGCCTACCCGGACCTGGCCCTCACGATCAAAGTCCTCAAGGGCAATGCCGGATTCGCCCAGAAGGGAGTACTCGCCGGTCTTTACCCGCTGTTTCCGGACTTTCATTGCGATATTCACCGTGGCAAAGATCAGCACGGCTGAAACCACCATTGTTGCCGCCAATGCAGGTATACCCACCTTGAACGCCTCCATTTCCGTGTCAAAAAGCATCAGTCCGCCGATAGCAAAGGCGATCATGCCGCCTATACCCAGAATGCCGAAACTGGGCACCATCGCTTCTGCGACCATCAGTGCGATGCCCAGGACCAGCAGCGCGAGACCTGCATAGTTCAGGGGCAGGAGCTGCACCGCATAGGCGGCCAGCAGCAGG
Organism: Pseudomonadota bacterium; assembly: GCA_027621895.1. Classification (GTDB taxonomy): domain Bacteria; phylum Pseudomonadota; class Gammaproteobacteria; order Pseudomonadales; family Azotimanducaceae; genus UBA9659. Next base: position 2,692 of record JAQCAK010000089.1, read on the forward strand.
CAGATAATCCCGGTGACGCCGGGTATCAATGATCCGGGATTATAGAACTCAAGAATCACGCCATAGATACCGATCATCCCAAGGACCAGCACGATGCTTGGGTTGGTGATGATGGACAGAATTTCGGTGCGCCAGTCCGGCTCGTGGATATGGATATCCCGATCGACGAGTTTCAGGGTCACCTCACCCTGGTCGGTCGTCACGACCCTGCCCTCCAGCTGGTCGAGCAGGTCCTGAATATCCAGCGCAACCAGGTCAATAACACCGGCCTCCAGTGCCTCCTCGGCGTCCAGGCTGGCTGCTTGCCTGACGGCCTGCTCGGCCCAGTCTGCGTTTCTGCCTCGCAGATCTGCCAGTCCGCGGATATAGGCACTGGCGTCGTTAATCATCTTCCTTTCCATGGCCGTGCTGCCGGCGGGCCCGGATTCACCGTCGGCTTCTGAGGGATTGCCGGGCATGCTGGGTGCTGCGATCTGCACCGGGGTGGCCGCGCCCAGGTTGGTGGCGGGCGCCATGGCGGAAACGTGGCTGGCATAGGCGATATAGGTGCCGGCACTGGCTGCTCGTGCCCCCTTGGGGCCGACATAGGCGATGACGGGAACATCGCTGGCGAGAATATTCTGAATGATGTCGCGCATGGCGCTGTCCAGGCCGCCCGGTGTGTTCATACGGATAATGACAGCAGGAGCATTCGAGCGGACAGCCTGCTCCATGCCGCGAATGACGTGATCACTGGTGGCGGGACCAATGGCTCCCTCGATATCGATGAGCCAGATCGACCCTGTCTGCGCTACTGAATCACCCCTGGCGGGTAACAACAACAGGCTGATCGCAGAAAGCAGGATGATCAGTTTGAAGAGATGTCCTGGCATGAGGATGGCCTCCTTCGGTGATTAAAGCATACAGCCGCCGGTTCCCGATGAATATCAGCACTGAATGTTCAGCTCGCTCGCAGTCCGTAGGATGATGCCCAGGAGAGCCCGGTGAGGGTGGTTTCCCTGGGGGTTTACTCGCAGCCGACCCAGCCCTGGTAGCCTGTGTCGTCCAGGTGCTGCAGGACACGGTGAACATTCACCTCGCCATACTGGGGTTCGTGCCGGCCGGGAACACTCGAAAACTGGACATGGGAAATCAGGTGTCGGTAGCGATCCAGGGTTTCAATGATACGCCCCTCCATCATCTGCTGATGGTAGAGATCGAACTGCAGCCGGACATTGTCTCTGCCGATGTCGTCGATAAGTGCGGCGACTTCATGGCAGCGACTATGCAGGTAACCCGGCATGTCACGGTCATTGAGGGGTTCAAGGTTTAACACCAGGCCATCAGCCCGGGAGAGATCGGCCGCCCACTGCAGGTTGCCGATGAAAGTCTGCCGGGCGCTGCTGTCATCAGGCTGTACCTGACCTGCCATCACATGAATCATGGGTACGCCCAGGGTTCTGGCGTAGTCCAGTGCCAGATGGAAAGACTCGCGAAAGGCTGCCTCCTGACCTGGCAGTGCCGCGAGACCCGCTTCCCCCGGGGGCATGTTTCTGCGGCCGGTGTTGATCAGGATCAGCTGGAGGCCACTTGAATCCAGGCATTCGCGCAGGATGCCGGCGGGCCACTGGTAGGGAAACAGTATTTCAACCGCTTTGAACCCGCAGTCTGCCGCTGCCTGAAAACGCGCCTGCAAGTCGAATTCCTGAAACATGGTTGTGATATTGGCGGCGAGCTTCGGCATCGTCTTCGATCGGCAGATGATGCCGCGGCACTGACATTAGTGATGGAGGATCCGCGGCTGGAAGGTTAAGTTTAGTCGCAACACCGCAGAGCAAGGAACTGACAATGAAGAAAATCGCACTGGTTACCGGGGCAGGCAGCGGTATCGGCGCCGCCGCGTCAACGGCGCTGTCGAAGGCGGGTTACGTGGTCGTTCTGGCAGGCCGGACCCGTGACAGGCTGGAGTCGGTCAGTGAACAGTGCAGTGGTGAAACGCTGGCTGTGGCTGCTGACGTCAGCGATGCCGATCAGGTGACGTCTCTGTTCGATACCGTCAGGGATACCTATGGGCGGTTGGATGTGCTCTTTAATAATGCCGGCACCGGCGCGCCACCCAGGCCACTGGAGGAACTGGATCCGGCGGACTGGAACCGTGTGATCGGCGTTAATCTCTCAGGTGCGTTCTACTGTACACGCATGGCGTTTCAGTTGATGAAGTCCCAGGACCCGCGCGGTGGCAGGATTATCAACAATGGCTCCATCTCGGCGCATGCTCCCAGGCCCTGGTCGGCTCCCTATACCGCCAGCAAACATGGCATGACGGGCCTGACCCGGTCCACGTCGCTGGATGGTCGCCCCTATGACATTGTCTGCAGCCAGATAGATATCGGCAATGCCCTGACGGATCTGACCGGAAGAATGGAGCAAGGCGTGCCCCAGGCAGATGGCTCCCTGAAGCCGGAGCCCACCATGGACGTGCGTCATGTGGCCGATGCGATTGTCCGGATTGCAGAACTGCCGCTAGAGGCCAATGTCCAGTTTATGACGATAATGGCCTCAAAAATGCCCTATATCGGCAGAGGCTAGGGTGATGGCAGGGAGTGCCTCAGGCGCAGCAGTATGGCCACATCGGGTGATGTATCGGTGATGATATCCTCGGACCCGGCAACATCCAGTTGCGTCCGGTTTCCGAGTTTCACTGAGCCACCCAGAACCAGTTGTGCCGCGGTGTCCCCCAGTTCCCGCAGACTGCTGTCGAACAGGGCCGAGTGGTAGTCCAGCTGCGTTTTCAGGCTCACGCGTTCATGGAAGCGCCAGGCCAGAGTCGTTGAACCGAAAAACACCGTGTCCCTGATCATGCCGGGCAACAGATCCCCGGCGCTGTCGTTTTCCCCGGGACGCAAAATGCCGAGAGAGCTGTGCAATCGAAGATGCTGCCGGCCAAAAAGTTCGGACTGTGAAACCTGAATGGCGACGAAGCCGTCCGTGCCGCCACTCCCTGTGAGCTTTTCAGGATCGCCGGTTGGCAGTTTGATACCCGCCTGCAGGGTCCATTGACGCTGGTTGCTGCTGGCTACCAGATAACCCAGGGTCAGACGGACATCACCGACGCCAGAGCGTTGCTGCTGAAGATCGACGAGTGTGGTGTTGTTTCTTGCATAGGCGTATCGCAATTGATTGGCCGGGTAGCTCTTGCGCCCGCCACCCGGCAGTCCGAACAGATCATGCCAGTTCTCGATGAAGTGATCGAGAGAACCGCCGTCATGATGAAAATAGGGTAGATCGACAGCCGCAACCCAACGATCAGAAAAGCGCCAGGCAGCGCCAAGTGTTGTCTGCAGGGTTTCTCCATCGACAATGATGGATTCGTTGCGGGAGGAGCTCCGGGTGAAGTTGTTTGCGAGATCAACACCGACCTGCAGCAGCACGGTCTCTTTACCGGGAAGGGTCAGCGGGGAAGGAATCCCTGCAGCCCGGACGAACGGATTCAGGTTCGAAGTGGAGTAGGGGGCGAACAGGTCAGCGCCCGCTGCAGAAAAAGAAATCAGCAGGCTGAACAGGGCGGCGGGCAATCTGGAGATCAAGTTTCACTCGTCTGAATAGAACGTTCCGGAAAGCTTAAGCCACAGCCGGATATTTACCAAGACAGCGGGTTCCGATCGTCGCGCAGCCTGGAGTTTTATCGGCAGGATTGTTGATTGCTGCTTCCGGTGTTTAAATCGCCTTATGTTTGAAGACCTCAAAAGTTACTTTTCATCCTCCCTGACGCCAGCCGCTGAGTTTGCGGAATCATCGGGTCAGGAGGAAATCCGGCGTGCTGCGGCAGCACTGCTGCTGATCTGTGCCAGGGCGGACTTTGAACATCATCCTGAGGAACAGCGCGCCATTATCAATGCGTTAGAGCAGACGTTCATGCTTGGAGAGCCTGCAATCAGTGAGCTTTTGCATTTGCTGGACGAAGAAACCAATACAACTCGCCTGCTGGAGTTCACCCGACTGGTGAACAGGTACTACAGCACACCTGCAAAGATTGAACTGCTGGAAAACCTCTGGCGGGTGGCTTTTGCGGATGGTCGGCTGGATGAGTTTGAAGAGCACTATATAGCGCGGGTCGCGTTCCTGATCCGGATTGATCAGGAACAACTGCAGGCCTGCCGTCATGCAGCGGCTCCCTGAATCCGCGAGTCCCGGGTGTGTTAATACCCGGATCAGTTCTTGTTAAATGACGGATCCGGTGTCCCGTTGTGGCACTTGAGAATCCAGGGATAGCTGTCTGTGACATAGTAGCCATACTGGCCGTTCAGGGTCATGCCGTTGCAGGTATCCAGATCGCCCGCGTTCGTGAATTCAAAGTCGTCGACGTAGGTGCCGTCATAGGTCCCGCCTGGATTGGTGTCTGACCTGTCGCCCCGGCTTCCCTGCTTGAGCGTGTATCCAGATACGGCTTTTCTGACGGTGCCAGTCT
>JAQCAK010000090.1 GCA_027621895.1 Pseudomonadota bacterium
GGCAGATCAACAGGGAACTGACCAGCTGATGGCCAGGGTCGAGGCCTATGCCGCGCTGAATCCTGACAAGGTCAAGCTGGCTGCTCCGGATAAGGGGCTGCCGGACCCGCTGGTCAGTGCTGAACCTGACCCGTCACTGTACAGGCCCCGTTCGGCCAACTTCGATGAAGTCACGCGTAACATGTTGCAGATACTGGCGCGCCTGGCCCCGCAGGGGGCCATCGTGCTGCATGGCGTACCCCTGTCAGACTTTGTCAGGGCCGAGAAGAAAGAAAACGAATACAAGCTGTCGACTCAACGGGTGGCGTACCTGATCTGCGATGCTGGAGACCTGGGCATTATCTGTGGCGTGCAGCACAGGGACCGCGGCTCCGAGATGTTTTCAGGGACGGATTTTATCCGCACGGTGTTCGGCGATATCAACCGGCCACTGCTGGAGTTCCCCGTCAGCGCCGATATATCAGAGGCGGAGGTCAAGGATCAGCTGGACCCGGTGATTCAGGCCAGCAGGGCATTGTCCTGTCCCGAGTGTGACGGTGACATGAAAATCAGGCGCGTCGCCCGGGGCAAGCACGCGGGGAATGATTTCTGGGTCTGCGATCGCTTTCCGGCCTGCCGCGGTGTTATCCGGGTGTAAGCCTCAGGTCGGGCTTTCAGAATTACCCGGTTCTGGCGGTTCCCGATCAAGATTTGCTTCAATCGTCTGCTGTACCCGGTCAGCCAGTTCCCTGGCGGTCAGATCTCTGAAGGTGTCTGGTTGCAGGGGCGGCAAAATACTGACACGCACGTGGGTCTCGCCATGGAAGTTCAGGCTGTTTTTCGGTACGGCGGTTCGTGAGCCGTTGATCACCAGTGGCAGGACAGGGCGATCCAGGCGTTTGGCGAGCACGAAAGCACCTTCCTTGAACTGGCGCATCTGCCCGGTCTCCGAGCGCGTGCCTTCCGGGAACAGGTACACGGAGCTGCCCGCACTCAGGTGGTTTTCACAGGCCTGGTACATGGTTTTGATGCTGCGACTGTTGCCCCGGCGCAGTTTGACGTAGCGATTGAGGGACATGTTCCAGCCGATGAGGGGGATGCGAAACAGTTCTGCCTTGGAAACCCATTTGAAATGGATAAACAGCGTGAAAGCGACAAGAATATCCACCAGGGACTGGTGATTCGACACGATCACGTAGGTTTCATCGGGATCAATGTTTTCCCTGCCTTCGACCGAGACCCTCCAGGGTGGAAAAACCCAGATGTAGAGACTCGCCCAGAAGCAGGTAAATAGATGCAGGGCGCTGAGACGTCGGTCGAAAGGGAAGGTGACCAGCCATATCACCAGGGCGATCACAAAAAACACCGAAGACGTCAGAAAGATGAATGATATGTAGATAACGGCGATCAGCCGGTACCAGAGACTCTTTAGCATACTGGTGGAAGTGAGACGCTGTGATGGTAAATTGTAGCAACACTCACGGCCCGGGGCATTGAATGCCGTTCAAATTACCAGAAGTTCGAGGACCCATCTTCCTGGAGTCGTTTCCAGTGGGTCCGCTGCAGTGTAACTGCGCGATTGTCGGAGACCCGCTGACAGGCAAGGCATTGATTGTCGACCCTGGTGGCGATGCGGATCGAATCATGGCGATCATTGAGGAAAACGGCTTCAATGTCGTTGCTGTGATTCACACCCATGCTCATTTGGACCATATCCTGGCCTCAGCGGAGATCCGGCGAAGAACCGGCGCACCGCTGATGGTCCACCAGGGTGATCGTTTCCTGTGGAATGCGCTTGAATCCCAGTGCACGCAGTTTGGTCTTGAATGCCCCGAAACCTGCGATCCGGATACCTGGCTTTCAGATGAGCAGCTGTTTGACTGCTGCGGGGGAGTCGCGCTGCATACACCAGGGCACACACCGGGTTCCATGAGTTTCTGGTTCGAGTCCCATGACCTGCTGATCGCCGGCGATACGCTGTTCCAGATGGGCATCGGACGAACCGATATACCCGGCGGGGACTTTACCCAGATTGAAACGTCAATTACGGAAAGGCTGTTCAGGCTGGCTGATGACGCGCTGGTCATCACGGGTCATGGCCCGTCCACATCGCTGGCGCTCGAGAAACAGGCGAACCCCTTTTTTGGCGGCATCTCCTGAAACCGGCTAAACTTCATACCTTGTTGAAAGCGACCTCCTGGAAGGAAACTTAATGCTCAAGTACGCGGGAATCCTGGTGCTGTGCCTGACGCTGGGTGGATGCAGCAATCTTGTGTCCAACCTGACCTCGCAAATGGCTGATGACCTGGCCGCCAGCATTATGAACAGCAATGATGTGGATACGGTGCGGGAGGCTGTGCCTGCCTACCTGCTGCTGGTTGACAGTTTTCTTCGCAGCAGCCCGGATTCCGTCTCGCTGTTGCTGGCCGCCTCGAACCTCAATGGTTCGTTCAGTGTCCTGGTTGATGATCCGGAAAGAGTCAGTCTGTTGGCAGACAAGTCACTTGCCTACGCGCTGCAGGCGGCCTGTGCGTCAAAATCACCGCTCTGCGACGCCAGGTCCCAGCGCTTCAAGGTGCTTGAAGCCTCACTCGCGAAACTCGACAAAAAGGATCTGCCAGTTGCCTACGGGCTGGCGGTGGCCTGGGTTGGCTGGATTCAGGCCAACAGCAGTGACTGGGCTGCCATTGGCGAGCTGGGCAAGGCAAAAGCCGTGATGGCCAGGGTTCTCGAGCTTGATGAAGCCTACGAAAGCGGCGCTGCCCACCTGTACATGGGTGGCATGGAAACCCTGTTGCCTGCGAGTATGGGCGGTAGACCCGAAGAGGGCAGAGCGCATTTCGAGAGAGCCATAGAGATCAACGAGGCGTATCTCATGACAAAGGTCATCTTTGCCGAGCAGTATGCCCGTTTGATGTTTGACCAGGCCCTGCACGACCGCCTGCTTCAGGCAGTGCTGGCAGCGGATCCCGAGGCCGATGGGATGACACTGACCAACAAGATCGCCCAGGCGCGGGCCAGTGAATTGCTGGCGGGTTCAAATGATTATTTTTAGGAGTCATATGTACAAGACACTGTTCTCAACCAGTCTGCTGCTGGTTCTTTTAACTGGCTGGACCGGCGCCCAGGGGGCAACTTACAAGCTTGCAACGGTTTCACCGGACGGTCTTTCATGGATGCAGAAGTTGCGCAGCTCAGTGAAACAGATTGATACGCTGACCGATGGCCGTGTGCAATTCAAGATATATCCCGGCGGTGTCCAGGGCGACGATGCGACGGTACTGCGAAAAATGCGCATCGGTCAGCTTCACGGAGGCGTGGTCGCGGCAGGTTCGCTGACCCGCTTTTATCCCGACCTGCAGATTTACAACCTGCCGTTGCAGTTTCACGACTATGATGAGGTAGACCATATCCGGGCTGATATGGACGGGATGATTTCCAGGGGACTGGAAGACAGCGGTATTGTCACCTTTACCTTCACGGAAACGGGTTTTGCCTACCTGATGTCCCAGACCCCGGTGACAACCGTTGAACAACTGGCTAACCTCAAGCCGTGGATTCCCGATGGCGACCCGATCGCTGCCGAACTGGTGAAAGCTTTCGGGGTCAGTCCCATTCCGTTGAATATTACCGATGTCCTGGCAGGGCTGCAGACAGGCCTGATCAATGCGATCGTAGCGCCGCCCACTGTTGCCCTGGCGCTGCAGTGGCACAACCATGTGGAATACATGACTGACCTGCCGCTGGTTTACATCTACTCCATGATGGCGATGGATCGCAAAGCCTATCAGCGCATCGACGAAAGCGACCGCGAGATCGTTCAGGCAGTGCTGGACAAGCTCTTCAAAGAGGTGGGCGAGGAAACACGGCTCGACAACGAGAAAGCGATGCAGGCCATGTCCTCGGTCGGTATCGAAAAGGTAGAGATACCGCCATCCGCGTTGCCCGATTGGCAGCGGGTCGCGGATGAGTCTATCGAGGCGCTTATCGAGTCGGGTGAAATATCCCCGGAATCGGTTGAACTTTACCTGGCTAACCTGCAGAAGTACCGGGCCGGAGATACTGGCGATACGGGTTCAGATTGAACCCGTATTCCGGATGAATCCCTTACGCAAACTGTTGTCACTGGTTCACTGGCTGGAGGACAGCATGCTGGTGCTGGCGCTGGTCAGCATGCTGGTGATGGCAATGCTGCAGATTGTTCTGCGGAATTTTTTTGACAGCGGATTTCTCTGGGCTGAGACATTTCTTCGTATCCTGGTGCTCTGGGTTGCGATGCTCGGGGCGATGGTCGCGACCCGGGAGAAGAATCACATCAGCATCGATCTGCTGTCGCGGAACCTGCACTCAAAGTGGCTGCTGCCCATCGAGCTGCTGACCTCCTCTGCTTCCATGAGCCTCTGCTTTACGGCGGCATGGTTCTCTGTTGAGTACATCCAGTACGAATACCAGGATGGCACCATCGCGTTTGCCAGTGTGCCGGTGTGGTTGTGCCAGAGCATCATACCCGTGGGTTTTGTAGTGATGGGATTGCGCTTTTGCTGGTATCCCTTCAGGAAAGCTGCCTGATGGGCCTGATCGGCTCTGTCGTCGTTGCGATATTTGCGCTGCTGGGGACGCCGCTGTTCATCGCGATTCTCGCCGCGGCGATGCTCGGGATTTATCTGTCAGATATTCCCCTGACTGTCATTCCCATCGAGATCTACAGGCTGGTGGACACGCCCCTGCTGCTGGCCCTGCCGCTGTTCACGTTTGCCGGTTACATACTGGCGGAAAGTCGGTTGTCGACCCGGCTCGTCAGGCTGACCCAGGCGTTCCTCGGCTGGTTGCCGGGGGGGCTTGCGATCGTTGCCTATATTACCTGCGCCTTTTTCACGGCTTTCACCGGGGCGTCCGGTGTCACCATTGTTGCCGTGGGTGCGCTGCTGTTTCCGGCACTGGTTGAGGCCGGCTACCGGGAGCGGTTCTCCCTTGGCCTGGTGACGACTTCAGGCAGTCTTGGGCTGCTGCTTGCGCCATCCCTGCCGCTGATCCTCTATGGCGTGATCGTGCAGCAGATGGACCTGGAAAATCCGTTCACGATACGCGAACTGTTCATTGCCGGCATCGTACCGGCAATACTGATGATTTTCCTGCTGACGATCTACAGCATCTGGACGACCCGGGGCAGGGCGCTGGAGCAGCATGCTTTCAGCCGCTCGGAAGCCCTGCAGACCGTGCTGGATATGAAATGGGAACTGCCACTCCCGATTATTGTGCTGGGCGGGATCTACTCGGGATTCTTTGCTGTCTCAGAGGCAGCGGCGGTCACCGCTTTCTACGTGGTGATCGTGGAGGTCCTGATCCACCGCGAGGTTCCTGTTCGGCAATTACCCCGGGTTATTCGTGAAGCCATGGTGATGGTCGGGGGTATTCTGCTGATTCTCGGGGTCTCGCTGGCTTTTACCAACTTCCTGGTTGATGCAGAGGTCCCGCAGAAGCTGTTTGACTGGATCAGCCTTTATATCGAAAGCAAGTTTACCTTCCTTATTCTGCTGAATCTGATATTGCTGGCGCTGGGAGCGATCCTGGATATTTTCTCTGCACTCGTCATCATGATTCCGCTGATCGTGCCGCTGGCATTGCGTTTTGGTGTTGATCCGGTGCACCTGGGTATTATCTTTCTGGCGAACATGCAGATCGGTTACTTCACGCCACCGATCGGCATGAACCTGTTCATCGCCAGTTACCGGTTCCGCAGACCGATCGGGGAACTCTACCGGGCGACGATCCCCTTTATGTTTGTGTTATTGTTTGCGCTTGTTCTGATTACCTACATCCCGGAGCTGAGCCTCTTTTTCCTGGATCGGTAGACAGCGGCGATTCAGGTAGTGACAGTGAAAGATGATTCCCAGGCCAATGCATATCGACGATTGATCGAAATCGGCATTGCGCTGTCATCGGGAAAAAACCTCGACAGTCTGCTGCAGCACATTCTGCTCGAGGCCAAGGCCATCGCCAATGCCGATGGCGGTACGATCTGCCTGCTGAACGACCGTCACCTGGCTTTTTCCATTGTCGTGAACGATACCCTGGGTATTGCCCAGGGCGGTGATTCTGGCGAGGCTGTTACGCTGCCGAACGTTCCCCTGTATCTCGAGAACGATGTGCCTAACCTGGCGAATATTGCCAGCTGCGTTGCCCATCGTGGTACCACCGTGAAAGTCGATGACGCCAGTACCAACACCGAGTTTGATTTCTCCGGTACGCGAAAATTTGATGAACTGCTGGGTTATACCTCCACCTCTTTCCTGAGTGTCCCCCTGCGAACCTTCGGGGATGAGTGCCTGGGTGTGCTGCAGCTGTTGAACGCCAGACGGCAGAACGGGGAGATTGCCCCCTTTCCTGACGAGATCGTGCCACTGGTTGAGGCGCTTGCGTCCCAGGCCTCTGTGGCCATCGAAAACCGCAAGCTGCTGGACGAGCAGGAGGCCCTGAAGCGACAACTGGAACGTGAGGTGGATTCACGGACCGAAGAGCTAAAACAGGCGCTGACCAAGCTTTCTGAAGCTCACATCATTCTCAAGGAACTCAACACCATAGATCCCGTCACCGAGGTGCGGAACCGACAGTATTTTGAGGACGTCCTGGAGCAGGAATGGCGTCGGGCGAAGCGCCAGGGATACGAGATTTCCCTGCTGCTGCTGGATATCGATCATTTCAAGAAAGTTAACGATACCTACGGCCACCTGGCGGGTGACGAATGCCTGGCCGCAGTCGCCCGCGAAATTGATCGGCAGTTTAACCGGCCTTCAGATGTCGTGGCACGATACGGTGGTGAAGAGTTTGTCGTCGTGCTGCCCTACGTTGATGCTGACAATGCGGTCAGGCTCGCCGAGCAGCTCAGAGCGGACCTGGAGAGCAAGCGATTCGTGGCCGATGGCCACACGATCAGTATTACCATGAGTATTGGCGTCGCGACGGTCACACCGGGTGACGGCGTCTCTCCCCGAGATCTGGTGGGCCGGGCTGATGAGGTACTGTACACGGCCAAGGCGAGTGGTCGTAACCAGGTTGTGCAGTATGGTACCGATTAGCCTGTTATGAATATGGCCAGGCTGATCGGTTCTGCATTGCTGGTGACGATATCACTGGCGCTGTTGATCTGGCTGCTGGTATC
>JAQCAK010000091.1 GCA_027621895.1 Pseudomonadota bacterium
CTGCGGCGCTATGCGGAGCCTGAAGAGGTCGCCCATGGCACGCTCAGCCTGGTGCTGCCCGCGGCGCAGTTCATTACCGGTGTGGCCCTGCCCGTGGATGGCGGTCTGACGATCAGGAACGCCTGAGCCATGATGGACTCCATGGAAACCCATCGCTCGGAGCTGGCTTTCGATGCCGATGCGATTCATGACGGCAACCGCGGCCTGGACGTGGATGATGCCATGGTCGCGCTTGAAGTTGAGGCCCTGCTGGGTTCCATGACACTGGAGCAGAAGCTGTTCGAACTGCACGGCTGGCAACCCCAGCCCATCGAGGGGCTCTATTATGCGGGGGGTGATGAATCCCTGGGTATTGCCCCTTTCAAAATGGTGGATGGCCCCCGGGGTGCCCGTGCCGGCACCGCCACAGCTTTCCCGGTTGCGATGGCAAGAGGCGCCTCTTTCAACCCCATGCTGGAAAGGCGTGTGGGTCTGGCGGCCGGGCTGGAAGTGGCTGCCCGGGGTGGCAACGTCCTGCTCGCGCCGACCATCAACCTGCTGCGCCATCCAGGCTGGGGCAGGGCCCAGGAAACCTATTCAGAGGACCCTTTTCACCTGGGCACCATGGGCGTTGCGTTTGTATCCGGTGCACAGAACCACGTGCTGACCAGCCCCAAGCATTTTGCCCTGAACAATCTTGAAATCACGCGGTTTGAAGCCAGCGCCAATATCGATGCCCGAACCCTTCACGAGGTGTACCTGCCCCATTTCAGGCGCTGTGTGGTTGAAGGTGCAGCGGCGTCAATCATGAGTGCCTACAATAAAATGAACGGCGTCTACTGCGGTGAGCACCCGGTCCTGCTGACGGATATTCTCAGGGACGACTGGGGCTTCAAAGGTTTTGTGGAATCGGACTGGTTTCTCGGGACCCGTTCAACGGCAGCCGCCATCCATGCCGGCATGGATATTGAAATGCCGGCAGCCTACCGCTTTGAGCGGGAGAAGATCGACCAGGCGCTGGCAGATGGCAGTCTTGATGAGACGGTCATCAACCGGAATGCCGGGCACGTACTGCATCAGAAGATCGCCTGGGATCTGGCAAACCTGCCACGGCCGGACGAGTCTGTGGTGGAATGCGAGGCACATCGTGAACTGGCCAGGGAAGCGGCAGAACAGTCCTTTGTGCTGCTGAAGAACCCCGGATTGCTGCCGCTCTCGCCGGACATGAAGCTCGCGGTGATCGGGGATCTGGCCGATGCGATTAACCTGGGGGATCGAGGCAGCAGCTTCGTGACCTCCAAAGAAGTCATTACACCTCTCAAGGGGTTGCAGAACTACAGTACGGCAACAGACATCACCTGGTTTGGTTCCGATGCCTCGCTGGCATCCCTTGGGGATTACGATTTCTGTATAGTCGTTGCCGGGCTGACCTACCGTGAAGAAGGCGAGTTTATTCCCACCCAGCAGCAGGAAGCCGAGGGCTCGGAACTGGCCAGGGGAGGGGACCGGGCCGACCTGCGGTTACCGGCTGAACAGGAAGCGCTGATCCAGGCGGTCGCGGCTCAGGCCCGGCAGACCCTCGTTCTGCTGGAAGGCGGCAGTGCCATCGAGGTCTCGCCCTGGGTTGATTCGGTCGATGCGCTGATGATGATCTGGTACCCGGGTTGTGAAGGCGGCAACGCATTGGCCCGGGTGCTGTTCGGTGATGTCAGCCCCTCGGGCAGGTTGCCCGTCAGCTTTCCCCGCTCGGTGCGACAGCTGATGGACTGGGATATCAATGCACTGGACATCCCCCATAACCTTTATCACGGCTATCGTTACCTCGATCATCACGGGGAAGAGCCACAGTACCCTTTTGGATTCGGGCTGGGTTACACCCGGTTTGCGCTCGATGGACTCCAGGTCGAACGCGAGGACAATGGACTGCTCGTGACCCTGACGGTCACCAACGTGGGGGATCGATCCGGAGCAACCGTGCCCCAGCTGTATGTCAGCTACCTGGATTCAGCAGTGCCCCGGGTGCCGAAAGAATTGAAGGGCTTTGGCCGGGTCGAGCTGGAAGCGGGAGAAACCGTCGACCTGTTGATGTGGGTTGCAGACAGCGACCTGTGTTTTTTTGATCCCTCTGACGGCTGGACACTGGAACCCTGCGGTTACCTGCTTCGAGCCGGCTTTTCCTCGGCAGCGCTGGAGCTCGAGAGTGAATGGCGCTTTGACGGCGAGGACTGGGAGCCTCGATAACCTGTCCCCGGTCCCTGACTCATCAATCCTCACGGGGCGGAAGAGCGTCCAGCAGGGGGATGAGGGATTCCCGGGTCGCCTCGTGGTAGAAATCCCCACCCAGTATCCGGACATTGGGGCCGACCACACAGTGACCGAGACAGACAGATCGTTCGACCCCGGCATCCAGGCCCCGCGACCGGATCTCTGATTCGAGCCAGCTGACCAGTTCCTCGCTGCCACGTCGGGCGCAGGATGGCTGGGTAGTAAAAGGCCTGAGATTGGTACAGACGATGATGGTTTTCATCGATAGGGTCTTCGCGTGCGTTGTGGTCGGCAGGCGGATTGTAACAGTCGGTCCGGTGATGTGTTGTGGCACAATAGGGGCCTTTTCAACACTCCAGAAACTTAACAATCAGGGAATACTTACTATGGAAGACGTTGTCATTGTTGACGCCGCCCGCTCCGCGGTTGGACGAAAGAACGGATCTCTCGGGCTCGTGCATCCCACGGATACGCTGGGACCGGTGATCATGAAAATGCTGGAACGGGCCGGTGTGGCATCTGAAGCCGTTGACCAGGTGATTGGTGGCTGTATCAACAAGCTGGGTGCCCAGGGCATGAACGTGACCCGCACAGCTTGGCTTTCCCACGGTGGCGCCGAGGCGACACCCTGCATCACGATTGATTCCCAGTGCGGTTCATCGCAGGAAGCGGTTCACCTGGCAACCAGCATGCTCAGGGCGGGTATGGCCGATGTGATTGTTGCCTGTGGCGTCGAGAACATGACCCGGTTGCCGATTGGCAGTGATTCGGTCGGATTGAAGCCTGAACTCGGCAAACCGGTTTCCCGTTCCTACTTCGAGCAGTACGAGTTCACCAGTCAGTTCGAAGGCGCTGAACGCATGGCCGAAAAATACCAGGTGACCCGCCAGGATACGGATGCATTCGGACTGCAATCGCAGACGCGAGCAAAGGCCGCCATTGAAGCGGGGCATTTCAGTTCCCAGATCATACCGCTGGAAATCCCGGTATTTGATGAAGAAGGCAAGCGAACAGAAAAGAGCTTCGTCTTTGACAAGGACGAGGTCCCCAGGGATACGAGTCTCGAAGCACTGGGTGAACTCAAGCCGGTAGCCCGTGAAGACGGGATCCATACTGCCGGTACCTCGTCACAGATCGCCGACGGGGCCGCGGCTGTGTTGCTGATGTCAGCAAAGAAGGCTGAGGAACTGGGTGTCAAACCGATTGCCCGCGTCGTCGACGCGCAGCTGGTGGGTTGCGACCCTGTCCTGATGCTGGAAGGCCCGATCCCCGCCACGGAAAAAATGCTGAAGAACACGGGCCTTTCTATTGACGACATTGATGTCTTCGAGGTGAATGAAGCCTTCGCGTCAGTGGTCCTGTCCTGGGCGAAGACCGTGGGCGCCAGTGCAGAGAAGGTGAATCCGAATGGTGGCGCGATTGCCCTGGGTCACCCGCTGGGTGCAACAGGCTGTTTCCTGACCACCAAGGTCGTGCACGAGCTGCAGCGGACCGGCAAAGAGTACGGGCTGGTTGCGATGTGTTGTGGCGGCGGTCTCGGGACCGGCACGATTATTCAGCGGATCTGATTCGCCGCACTTTGCAGGTCTGATCCCGGCGTGACAGGGTCACTTCGGGATCAGCCTGACGGGTACGTCCGCGATACCCCGGATAAAGTTATTGGGTACGCGGACCACCTCGCCAGCCAGTTCCACCTTGTGGAAGCGCTTCATGATCTCTTCCCAGAGCACCCGCAGCTGCATCTCTGCCAGACGGTTCCCCATGCAGCGGTGAATACCGAACCCGAACGCCACATGGGCTCTGGCATTCTTCCGGTCGATGATCAGTTTGTCCGCGTTTTCAAAGACATTCTCGTCGCGGTTGCCTGACAGGTACCACATGACCACCTTGTCGCCTTTGCTGATCTTCTGGCCGCCGAGTACCGTGTCTTCCAGCGCGGTTCTCCGCATGTGAATGACCGGGGTCTGCAGGCGAACCATTTCGGCCACCATGTTGGGAATCAGTTCGGGCTGTTTGCGCAGTTTGTCGTACTGGTCCTCGTACTGGTTCAGGGCGACCACGCCACCTGAAATGCTGTTCCGGGTGGTGTCATTGCCACCAACAATCAGCAACAGTACGTTACCCAGGAACAGCATGGGATTTTCGATCATGTCTTTGGTGTCTTTACCGTGAGCCAGCATCGAAATCAGGTCGAACTTGGGATCGGCGGCGGCCCGTTCCTGCCAGAGTCCCATGAAAGTGGTGGCGCATTCCATCAGGGCATTCTTGCGCTCTTCCATATCCAGGTCTTCAACACCGGTCAGCTCCGGGACGTTGGTTGTGATATCGGACCAGTAGATCAGCTTGCGACGGTCTTCATAGGGAAAATCGAACAGGGTCGCCAGCATGCGGGCAGTCAACTCGACGGAAACCCGGTCCACCCAGTTGAAGGTTTCGCCAACAGGCAGGTTGTCCAGGATGTCGGCGGCGCGCTC
This sequence comes from Pseudomonadota bacterium, assembly GCA_027621895.1. GTDB lineage: Bacteria > Pseudomonadota > Gammaproteobacteria > Pseudomonadales > Azotimanducaceae > UBA9659. Next base: position 4,719 of record JAQCAK010000091.1, read on the forward strand.
CCGAATCAGGGGTTCGAAGTTGGCCAGGTTGCTGGGTGCTACCGATGGCGCCACCGTGGCCCGCTGTACGTCGTGACCCGGGGGATCCATGCTGATGAAGTTCTCGATGGGAACGGTGTTCTCATCGAAGTCTTCTTCATTGATGGTGGGGATGGAAATGCCCTCAGCCGAGGAAAAGACATGGTGATTGGTATCAACCTGCTTGATCAGGTCATGGCTGCTGACTGACCAGTAGGCACCCACGGGGCTTTCCGCGCAGTAGTGCACAGGGGCTTCGCGTCTGAGTCGTGCGAAATAGGGCTGCCAGCAATCGTCCCGGTAAAGATTGGGGTCGCTGACGTCGATCCTGTCCAATGGAATGCTTTCGGCATCCAGCTGTCTGGCTTCACTCATGGCTTTAATCCTGTTTCTGTGGGGCTGATCTGTTGAGTGTGCCAAATAAGCGTCGTGGCGGGAAATCCGTTGTTTTCTCTCAGGCCGATGGCAGCGGTTCAGCCTCTTCGGTTTTTTCCTTTTCTACCGGCGCTGGGATGTGATCCAGTCGAATCACGGGCTTCTGGATGATCAGGTTGTTGGGATAGTTCACCAGGTTGTTGTCGCTGTTGCGGATCAGGACCTGGAACAGATTGATGTTGACGATTTCTCCCTCGATGGAATTGTCACCATCCACGATACGGATCCGATCGCCGATTTTCGATGGATAGGCAAAGAAGATCACGATGCTGGCGGTGATGTTGCTGAGAATCGACCACTGGGCAAACAGCGCGACGCCAATCACCGCCAGGACGCTGGACGCCAGAACGAAAACGCTGCCGTAGTCGACCCCCCAGACCAGTGACAGCAGGATGACCGCAAAGGTCGCGATCAGGAAGTTGAACACCTTTGAAATATATACGGCCCGCATGGGCGCGGCCTGTTTGCTGCGACCGACGGACTCGAGCACGCGTGCGACCGAATAGGTCAACACCAGGTAAATCACGATCAGCAGTAAGCTGAGAAGCATTTCAGAAAGCATTGCTGTTGCCTAATCCTCCAAGAACCCGGCTGTACATGTAAACGAAATAGGAAATCATGAAAAGGATACCGGTTGAGCGGGTCATCAACCGGTCCTTCATGAAAAATACGGGAATGATGATGGCTGCGAAGAACAGCGAAGCCATGATGTCATACACACCACCGTTCGGGATCCGCAGCGGTTCTATCAGCGCGCTGATGGGCAGGACAAACAGGATGTTGAATATGTTGGAACCGATCACGTTACCCAGGCACAGGTCTGCCTGCTTGCGCATGGCGGCGATGATGGACGTCACCAGCTCCGGCAGGCTGGTACCTATGGCGATCACCAGCATCCCGATGATGGCGGGTGAGAGCCCGAGCACCTCGGCGAGTTTCACGCCATGCTCGATAGACAGCTGGCCGCCAATGGACAGGCCCACGATGCCACCGCCGGTATACAGCCAGTTCACCATCTGGGACCCTTTCAACACCGGTGACAGACCACCGACGCTGGTCAGCAGCGGATCCTGCTGCTGGCGGAGAAAGTCTGAGATCATGATGTAGACGAAGATACCGAACAGCAATAACAGGATCAGGCCGTCAGAGCGATCCAGGATGGCGGAAAACCCGCGAACATAAGGGTCAAGGGTCATCACCAGGAGGATGGTGGTTGCCAGCAGGAGCAGCGGTAGTTCCCGCCGGATGATCTGGCTCTGGATGGTCATCGGTGCAATCACCGCTGCAGAACCCAGCACCAGACCGAGGTTGGCCAGGTTTGAGCCGGCGATGTTACCGAAAGCAATATCGGTTTCACCCTGCAGGGCACCCAGGATGTTCACGACCAGTTCAGGAGAGCTGGTGCCAAAAGCCACGACCGTCAGGCCGACAATCAGCGGCGAGACGCCGAATGTCTCGGCGATACCCGATGCGCCCCGAACCAGTCCGGCGCCGCCTGCCAGTAACAGGAACAGGCCGAGCAGCAGTAATGCAAATGAAATCATGCGGATATGGGTAAGGATGAAGGGGCATGTTACCGGTTATGTTATCCGCTGAACATCCGGGAAACCGACCTTCAGCTCCGGCGGGCCCGGGGCAGGCCAGCTGGCAGCGGGTGTCTTCGGAATCATTTGGGTTATGATGACAGACTCATGATGCGCCAAGGGATGTCAGGTGATTGAAAAATTGCTGACGGGATACCCCGAAATATCAGCTATCATATTGATTCTGTGTGGGTTTCTTGCCGGGGGCATCCTGTCCCGGGTGGTGGTCCAGTTGCTCCACTGGTTCAACCTCTGGATCAGGAAGACGTTGCCAACCATCACCCTGGCTTCTGTTCGGACAGAAATTTTCATCCAGAAGCTGGTCTATTACCTGACTGTTGCTGTCTTTGTGCTGCTTGCCCTGCGGGTGCTTGGCCTGGGCGG
>JAQCAK010000092.1 GCA_027621895.1 Pseudomonadota bacterium
GTGCCCAGGTCACCGGCCGCCTGGCTGAGCACCTCATCGGACTGCAGATCCGGGCCGGGTTTCAGTTCCTCGGGCGAGAAGCGCGCCAGCGCTTTCGCGGCCATGATGCGCCGGGTGAACCTGAGCCCGGCCAGCGCCACCGCCCGGTCTTCTTCTGTGGACAGGTAGTTCAGGGTAATTGCCGGGTCGTCTTGCCAGCGCGCGGATTTGATACGGATATGCCCCCGGCTTGAAGGCCGCAGGTTACACACGGATGGGGTGATGGCGTTGTACTTGTGCAGCGGTTCACCGAAGCGTTCCAGCGACAAGGGCTGGACATGCCATTCCATGTTGGCTGTTGTCAGTGAAGGCTCACTCTTCGCGAATGCCCCCAGCTGTGAGGGTGGCATGGTCAGCGGGCCGGTTTTGAACAGGGCATACTCAAGACCCATGGCAGCCAGGCCGAACAGCGAATTCACGCGCTGGTTCAGCGTGACCGTGTTACTGACCTTGTAAATGGTGCGGATCTGCAGATGATCCTGCAGGTTCTCACCTACGCCTGGCAGGGCGTGGTGCATTGGGATGCCATGGTCTCGTAGCAGTTCGGGATCACCGATTCCCGACAGCTGCAGGATCTGCGGTGAGCCGACCGAACCGGCGGAAAGCACCAGTTCCCGGCTGGTATGGAAAGTCTGCTCGCCCGAGCGCGTCTGTACCGTGACCCCGGTGCACTGTGGACCGCGGTCAGTGTTTTCGATGATCAGGTTCTTGACCTGCGCCTCGGTCACGACCGTCAGGTTGGGGCGGTCCATGGCGGGCCGCAGAAAAGCTTTTGTTGCACTCCAGCGGGTGCCGCGACGCTGGTTCATCTGGAAATAGGCATTGCCGAAGTTGTCGCCCCGATTGAACTCATCAATTTTTGGAATGCCGCATTCCTCGGCCGCGTCGCGCCAGGCGTCCAGGATTTCCCAGTTAACCCGGCGCTCCTCGACCCGCAGTTCACCGCCTGCACCATGAAACTCATCGGCACCATGCTGGTAGTCCTCTGACTGCCTGAAGACCGGCAGTACCTCATCCCAGGACCAGCCGCGATTCCCGAGCTGCGCCCAGTGATCGTAATCGCTCTTCTGGCCGCGCATATAGATCATGGCATTGATGGAGGAGCATCCACCCAGCACCTTGCCCCTGGCATAGCCAATGCTGCGGCCGTTCAGGCCCGGGTCTGGTTCCGTTTCGTAGCACCAGTCAGTGCGGGGATTGGCGATGGTATAAAGGTAGCCAACCGGGATATTGATCCAGAAGTAGTTGTCTTTTTTGCCGGCCTCCAGCAGCAGCACGCGGTACTGGCCATTGGCAGACAGGCGGTTGGCCAGCACGCATCCCGCGGTGCCTGCACCGACGATAATATAGTCAAAAGTATTCATTGTTGCTCAGCATAGCATTCCCGCCTTAATCGAGGCGTTCGCCATCGAGAAAGGTGCAGGAACTTTCGGCGCCGCCCTTAGTGCACAGGCCCATGCCATGCATACGATCGTTTTTGAAATCACCCTCATACCGATCGCCGCTGGCGAACGTCATGCTGCCAAAGCCCTGCCTTACACCGGCATCCCAGTAACCCCGATAGGTGCGGCCATCTGGCCAGCGGCGCCGACCCTCACCATGGGGCTTGCCCAGTGCGAACTGGCCTTCGTAGGTGCCGCCGTCTTTGAAAGTGGCCTTGCCGTAGCCGTGAAAGTTGTCGTTGTCGAACTGGCCTTCATAGGCGTTGCCGTTTGGCCAGGTCCGCTTGCCCTCGCCCTGCATGTGGCCGCCAACGAATTCACCTGCATAGACACTGCCGTTGGTGAAAGTAAGAGTGCCCCGGCCTTCAATCACACCGTCGCTGACCATACCGACATAGACGTTGCCGTTCTGCAGGGTCAGCTTGCCTACGCCGTGAGGTTTGCCTTCCAGAAATTCACCCTGGAACCGATCACCGATCGCAGAGTTATAAATACCGGTGCCCCTGATTTCACCCTGATTGAATTCCCCCTTGTAGTAGCTACTATCTGGGAAATGCATCTCGCCCTTGCCGTGAGGTTCACCATCCACGAACTGGCCGTTAAAACTGCGACCGTCTGCGAAGATGATATTGCCCTGACCGTGGGGTTTACCGTCCTTCAGGCTACCGCGATAAGGCTGGCCCTTGATGAGCACGGTACTCGTTTCAGTTGGGCTGTCGCTTGGTAGTCGCCTGAGTACACCCCCGGTTTTCGCATCTGAAGTCGTTGCGACTTCAGATCCCGGTCCCGGTGAGTAGAGCGGTGTGCCCAGTGCACTATCTAGCAGCACGCCTGCGACAACCATGGCAATGCCAACGGCCAGCACCAGCCAGTGGCCTGGCGTCAAACTGAGTAGAAATCTTCCCATGGATTTATTCTAAAGTGGCGCGGCTTGCCTGCACACCCTGATGATCGCATGATGTCGACCAAGATGCGTGGAGGGACAATTGTGCCGATTGTGGATATTTTTGCCGAAGTTGAGAAGATCAAGCAGAGCCTTGAGAATTTGTCTGTGGATGATCTGAAAATTGAAATCACCGAGAACCCTGAACTCTTGCTTATTGATATCAGAGAGATCCAGGAACTGGTTGATCGCGGCATCATTCCAGGCGCGATTCATGTTCCCCGAGGCATGCTGGAATTCTGGGCCAGCCCGGCCAGCCCCTATTACCGCGATTTTTTTCAGGAAAACAGGCGCATCGTTGTGTATTGTGCGGGCGGCGGCCGCTCTGCATTCGCTGCCAGGGACCTGGCAGCAATGGGTTTTACGAACGTGGCCCACCTGGAAACCGGCTTTGATGGCTGGTCTCGCTCGGGTGCAGGCATAGAAGATTTTGCATCAACCAGCCGCTGGATGCGCAGACCCCACGGAGAAGAAACATGACAGTAGAAGTAAACGGTATCGCCCATATCCAGATGACCGTGAACAACATCGAGGCCTGCCTGCCGTTCTGGGAAAAGCTCTGCCATTTTCTGGAAATGAAGACGCTGATCCGCAATGACACAACGCTGTATTGTATTGGCAGTCGCACCGGCATCCTGATCCGCGAGGCGCCGGAAGACAAGAAACACGTTCCGTTTGACCAGGACACGAGCGGTCTGCACCACTTCTGCTTTCGTGCCCGCAAAGCGGAAGACGTGGATGCCATCTATGCCTTCATCGAGGCAGAGCTGGACGCCAAAATCATCCACGGGCCTGAAGATGGTTCCCACTTTGCGCCGGGTTACTACTCGATCCTGTTTGAGGACCCGGATGGCATCCGTGTGGAAGTGAATTACGTGCCCGGCAAGGGTCACTTTGGTGGCGAGGGTCGCCTGGGCCCGAACGGACCAGGTCCATCAGACCGCTACGGCGAGGACGGCATCTAGGCCAGCGGCGGCAGCACCTTCAGGTTTCTGATCTCATCGAACCACTCGCGGAACATCTGTTCCGTATCGATGCAGTCCTGGAAGCCCGCCTGGCGAAGCTTGATGGTGCTGAGCAATGCGGGCGGCGGCGCTGTTTCTGAATAGGCATTGAACAGGGCATCCGCGTAGTAAAAGGAATCACCCACCAGCTCCCGGATCGAATAGGGCCGGAGCTGGTGCGATGCCACCAGTGCCTGCCAGGCGCCTTCCTGACTATAGCATTCATCAGACAACAGTCGCCGTGACGGCGTGCCCATTTCCATCCTGAACATATCTGCGAGTGCGGGCCACAAATCGTCCCAGCGGAATACATCGCCATTGGTGATGTTAAATGTCTCGTTGGCAAAGGCCGGTTGATCCAGGCTGAAGTGAATGGCCTTCGCCAGCAGCCGGGCATCGATCGCCTCGGTGACCATCGATGGCCCGCCTGGATAACTGAGGGGAAGGCCCCGTGCCTGTTGCAGGCTGGCATAGACCCCGACAGCAGCCAGCATGTTCATGGGTGCATTCAGGGCGTGGCCGAAGATGACCTGCGGCCGCCAGATGGTGAACTGCCAGCCCTGCTGACGGCACATATCCTCAAGGTAGTCCTGCTGTAACCAGTAAAAGTTTTCATGCGGGTGTCGCGGATCACGCTCCAGCCCGGGGATCTTCATCGGTTGCACATGGGCGCCGTAAGCCTTCGTGCCCTGCAGCAGTGTAATGTGCCGGATCTCGCTGTTCTTCAGTTGTGACAACAGGTTCTGCAGCATGGCCAGGTTGGTCTGCATCTGGTCCTGTTCACGCCAGCCGGCGATCAGCCCCGGCTTCTCGTAGAGTGCCGCATATACGAGATGTGTTGTCTGAGAGAGGTGTTCCCGCGCAACCCGGGCGCAGGCCTCTGCATCCTGCAGGTCCAGCTTGATAAATGGCGCCTGCTCAAGATCGGCCGGTGGTCGCCGCGAGAAGCCGACCGACTGTTCGCCAGCATCCAGCAGATGCTGCAGCAGGGCCCGGCCGACGACGCCGCTGGCACCGACAACGGCAATGTTCCTTTGTTTAATATCTGGCATATCAATAAACGGTGAAGAACTTACTGCCATCATAATGGTGCGAGATCAGCAATGCGAAGCATGACCTCGTACTAAACGGGGCCGGGCATTTCAGGTGTCGAGCTTTCCTGAAGACCTGACCGGGAAGATATCCTCGAGCGGACTTCGAACCGCGCCGCCACCACGCTTTAAGACATGGGTGTAGATCTCGGTGGTTTCCAGTGAGGAATGGCCAAGCTGCTGTTGGACGGTTCGGATGTCCATGCCGTTCTCCAGGGCATGTGTGGCATAGGAGTGTCGTAGGGTATGCGGTGATGCGCGCTTGCTGAAATTGCATTGCAATACGGCGGACCGGAACGCTTTCTGGAATGTCGACATATGAATGTGGTGCCTTTTCCGACTGCCATCCTGTGGATCGACACCCAGCCGCCGGGCCGGGAACAGGTACTGCCAGGGCCATTCACTGGACGCCTTGCGATACTTTCTGGCGATGGATTGTGGCAGATAAACATTCGCGCAACCGTTGGCGCGATCGCGGCGATACATGTTTTCCACTTCGAACAGCTGTGCCCGCAGAGGATCGTGTAGCTGCTGTGACAACGCCACCACGCGATCCTTTCGACCCTTGCCATCATGAATGTGAAGACAACTGTACTCAAAGTTGAGGTCTTTGACCCTCAGCGTCAGGCACTCCATTAACCTTAATCCGGAGCCATACAGCAGTGCGCCTATCAGACGGTCCCTGCCAGCCAGGGCTGTCAGCAACTCGCGAACCTCGTTGCGGTCGAGTACTACCGGCAATCGCTGTGGGCGCTTGGCCCGGGTCGCTGCAGTGATGTCGCCGAGCGGTTGATGCAATACGAGGCGATAAAGACATACCAGCGCATTCAGTGCCTGATTCTGGGTTGCTGCAGAAACATCCCTTTCTATCGCCAGGTGGCTCAAGAACTGAATCACATGCTGGTCTGACAGCTCGACAGGATGCTGGTATTGATGAAATCGTATAAACCTTTTAACCCAATCGACATAGGACTTGATGGTGCGCTGGCTGTAGCCCCGCAAGCGCAATACCTCGCTCATTTGTTCTGTCAGCTTCAAAGTAATTGCTTCTTTACCTTTTGATCCGTCATCGTAGATCGCTGATTGGACATCGACCGTCAGTTATTGACTGCAAAGCTTGCGGGCTGAAAGCGGGATGGATGTGGAACATTTACTACATAGCACGGGGAATTCAGGAAATTGTTCTTAAAAGCCTGCCCCTGCTATGCTGAATAAGAAGGTCACAACAGCAAGAAACTCTAATGGCCCAAATAGAAGCAACAGCTATGCACCTGATGCGTAAGCAGAATTTCATTGCTCGTCTAACTATGCGGAAATTTTTCCGTCTAATATGTTGTTGAACTAAACCGCTTCGCGGTAGCCATCTCACGAAGGATTCTCATCCACGTCGTATAAGTAAAACATAACCCTCCCATTCACTAATGAGGAGACGTTATGTCAGCTCTCAGACAACAGATGCTGCATCGCATGCAGCTACGTGGTTTCTCTGTTCGAACTCAACAAGTCTACATCGGCTGGATCGCCCGATTAGCGACCTTCTACAACTGCCCACCAGACCAGCTGGATGATTCTCAGCTTGAAGCCTTCATGCTGGACCTTGTCACCCAACAGAACCTGTCGGCGTCGACTTGTCGCCAGGCCCTGCACAGTATCCGCTTCTTCTATGCCAACGTCGTTGGCAGGGAGGTCAGCCGGTTAACGTTACCGGGCTTAAAGACACCGGCCCGTGTTCCCGAACTGCTCAGTATCAGGGAGGTCTTTGCCATCGTTGATGCGTGCGACAATCCAAAGTACCGAACGATGATGCTGGCTGCCTATGGCACAGGTATCCGCCTCAGTGAACTGGCGCATCTTCGTGTCAGGGATATCGACAGCGATCGCCGGGTACTGCGGATAGATCAAGGCAAAGGTAGTAAAGACCGGTACGTTCTCTTGTCTCCGTCCTTGCTACAAGTGCTGCGGGATTACTGGCGAGTTTACCGCCCACATGGACCACTGTTTTACGGCCGGCAATCTTGTGATCCGATTACCCCGTCTTCTATACAAAAGATGTTTACCCGGTGTCGACGTAAGGCTGACATTAAGAAGGCTGTTGGCATTCATGGTCTACGCCATGCTTTTGCAACCCACAGCCTTGAAGCAGGCATGCCACTGGCACAGTTACAGCAATTACTCGGTCATAAGAGCATCAGCACGACGTTGCGTTACGTCCACTGGCTGCCGCGATATCAGGAACGGCCAGATGCTGCACAAGACCTGCTGGCCTGCAGGATGTCGTCATGAACGCGTCCGTGCGACCGGGATTTGCTGACGTTGTTGATCAATTTGCCGAGCCGATTCGCGAACACCTGTCCCCGCAGGGGCATCAGGTACTCAATCAGATACAGGCCTGTCGAACAGCCGCGCTGGGTGGTCAAGTGCTACGTTGTGAGCAATGCCATCAGCATCGCCTGCAGTATCACTCGTGTCGCAATCGCCATTGTCCCCAGTGTGGTTACCAGGCCAGTCAGCGATGGGTGGCAGATCGTATGCAGGACGTCCTTCCTGTTACTTATCACCATGTCGTGTTTACCTTGCCGCACGAACTTAACC
>JAQCAK010000093.1 GCA_027621895.1 Pseudomonadota bacterium
CTGAAAGGCATGTCCCATGTGCAGCGTACCGGTGACATTGGGAGGCGGGATGGCAATGCTGAAGGCTTCACCGGTACCTGAGGGCGCAAAATAATTGTTTGCTTCCCATTTCTGGTACCAGCTCTGCTCAATGTCCTGTGGAGAATATTTTGTCATTGGCGTTCAGGTCATCTGCTGGCTGGTTTCTGGCGAAGCGCGATTATACACGCTACTCCTGGTCACGACAGGGGTGCCCGTCGGGCACGTTGACGCTGCAAAAGCGGCTGTTTCAGGGGTCTGGGGGCTGCTTGTGATTGAGATCTTCAAGGATTGATGAAAGCTGGTCTGTTAACTCTTCGCGCAGTCGCTGGCCGATCTCTGCGGTGAACTCGTCGACCAGGTCGTCGATCATCTGGCTGGCGGATTCCCGCAGTTCCTCGGTGACGGCCTCATCGGTTGGCGGCAGAACCGAATCGCCGAATAGATCGATGGTGTCGGGGTCATAGTCCGGAGAGTAGCTGACCTTCCTGCGTGGTTGTGCAGGCTTCCTGGGTGCTTTCAACGGCAGAGAACTGTCAAAGACAATATCTTCCAGCAGCGGTATCTGCCGTGTGCCGGGTTTCTTGTCTTCCTCATCCATAGGTGAGCTGCCTGCGGTGTCAGTTGACCTGGTGGTATTTCAGCGCGTAACCCCGATCCTTGTAGTAGGCATAGTTTCTTCTCGCTGACTGCCGGCTATTTTCGTTGACGGGAACGACCTCCGCAACCCGGTCGAAACGCGAAAAGAAATCGGGGATCGAGTCTGTCAGGTTGATGAGTACATCCTGGTGTTCAAGCGGTTCGTGATTGAAACCAATTTTCACGGGTACATCCAGCGGCTCGGTATGCAGGCAGTGTGGAATCAGTGCATCCTGCCGAAACACCCACAATTGTTCGTCCAGCTTTCGAGCGATCGCCTCGTCACCAGTATGGACATAGATTCGGTGTCCACGACGATACACCTTGTCGATCAGGCGGCAGGTGAACAGGGTTTCATCGCCGCCAATCTGATAGAAATCTATGCGCGTCATCTGTGGTTAGCAGGCAAATCGGTCAACTGCCTAAAGTCAGTCCAGCTGTCGGTTGAGGTATTCAACCAGCAATGGAACCGGTCGACCGGTTGCGCCCTTGGCGGGGCCGCTGCCACGGAATGCCGTGCCGGCAACATCCAGGTGAGCCCAGCGATACTTCTTTGTATAACGTGCAAGGAAGCAGGCTGCGGTAATACTGCCGGCTTCCCGGCCACCGATATTGGCCATGTCAGCAAACGGACTGTTGATCTGTGCCTGGTAATCCTCCCACAGGGGCATTCGCCAGACCCGGTCGAGTGAATCCTCTCCGGCGGCTGTCAGGTCCTCCGCCACGCCCTCGTCATTGGCGTACATGGCGGTGGCATGGTTGCCGAGGGCAATGATGCAGGCACCGGTCAGTGTGGCGATATCAACAACGGTCGCGGGATTGAACTGGTCGATGTAGGTCAGGGCATCGCAAAGAACGAGTCGACCCTCGGCGTCCGTATTGAGAATTTCGACGGTCTGTCCTGACATGGTGGTAACGATATCACCGGGTCTCGACGCATCCCCCGAGGGCATGTTCTCAGCGGCTGCCACGACACCGATGACGTTCATGGGCAGTTGCTGTTCAGCGACGGCAACCATCGCGCCGAACACGCTCGCAGCACCACACATGTCATAGATCATTTCATGCATGCCGGCACCTGGCTTCAGGGAAATACCCCCCGTATCGAATGTGATGCCTTTGCCGACGATGACATGAGGCGCGTCCTTGGGTTTTCCGCCCTTGTATTTCATGATGATGAGCTTGCCCGGCTGATCGCTACCACGGGTGACAGACATGAATGCGCCCATGCCCAGACGCTCCATTTCCTTTTCCTCAACGATCTTCGTGGTGATCGAGGCATACTCGCTGGCAAGCTGTTTTGCCTTGTCTGCAAGGTAGGTCGGTGTGCAAATGTTGCCAGGCAGGTTGCCAAGGTCCTTGGTGAGCTTGATCCCGGCAGTCAGTGCTGAGGCGGTGCCGATTGCGGCATTGGCCAGTTCCTGTTCTTCCCGCTCGGCGACCAGCAGATCAAGGCTTTCCATTTCACTGTCGTTTTCCGGTGGACTGCCTTTCATTTCCGTGAATTGATACAGGCCGGATTCAAACTGCTCTATCAGTCGGGTGATCTTCCAGCCCAGGTCTTTCCCGGGGATTCCTATCTCCGGCAGGCAGCACAGGGAATTTTTGGCATTGACGGCTTTCAGTTGCGTGATGACGGCCCGGGCGATAACGGTGTATCTTGCCGCATCGATAGTCTCGGCACTGCCCATCCCCACCAGCATGACCCGGGTCGCATTGACGTTGGGTACATCATGCAGAACCAGCGTTTGTGCGCTTTTCCCCTTGATGTCTCCCCGCTTGATGATTTTTTTCAGGTATCCTTTGCTGGCTTTGTCGATTTCTCTTGCTGAGGTAGTCAACTGACCGTTTTCGTAGATGCCGACGATCGTGCACTGGGTTCTGGCCTTGGCTGGATTGCCCGTACGTGTGCCATACTTCATAGGGACTCCCGGGGGAAAGTTTCACGTGGTTAGGTGCCCTAATATAACGTTTCTCCGTGGCAGGGTCACTTGAACATACCGGTCTTGCTGCGATGATTCTGTTCCGCTATTTCGCCAGGGAAGTTTTTTTCACCATGCTGTCGGTTACCCTGATTATCCTGGTGATCTCGGTAGGCTGGCGTTTCAGCGGGTACCTGGATCAGGCGGCAGCGGGCGTGATGAAGAAGGAAGTGCTGTTCGTTCTCATGGTTTTCCGCCTGCCGGGCTTTCTTGAGTTGATTCTGCCCATCAGTTTCTTTCTGGCGATCATGCTGGCCTACGGGCGATTGCACGTGGACCAGGAGATGACCGTGTTGCAGTCCTGTGGCATGAGTCCTGCTCGACTGGCGGCCATGACGCTGTTGATGGCATCGGCCGTCATGATTGTGACTGGACTGGTATCGCTCTGGCTGAAACCCCTGGGAGAGCAGAAAGTGGAAGACATGCTCGTGGCCCAGCGAAACCTGACTGAATTCGACACCCTTGCCCCGGGTCGTTTCCAGACATTGAACTCGGGCAAGAGAGTGACCTATACCCGCGACATCTCCTCGGGCGGCGACATGTCGGATGTGTTCATCAACGAATACGTGTCGCCGGGTACCTCTGCGCCGGAGGCGGTCACGGTGATTGCCGAGTCCGGGGAAACCCAGGTCGATGAGCTGGGGCGGAGGTTTCTGGTGCTCCGGGACGGAACGCGTTACCAGGGCAGGCCGGGCGCCCTGGATTTCCAGATGATCGAGTACGAGGAATACGGACAGCTGGTTGAAAAGGATGACCCGAGTTCAGGCAAGGCTCGCATATCGGCAGCGCCAACCAGGACGCTGATGGGGGCGACTGATGCCCGCTCGGTCGCTGAGCTGCAGTGGCGAATATCCATTGTGCTGATGATTCCTGTTATCGCGCTGCTGGCGATTCCCCTGGCCCAGGTGAAACCACGGCAGGGTCGTTTTACCCGACTGGTGCCTGCAATGGTGCTGTGTTTTCTTTATGTGCTGGTGCTGTCGGGCGCCAAATCCGGTCTTGAGAAAGAGAACCTGCCGCTGGACACCGGCCTCTGGTGGGTCCACGGCATTTTCGTGGTGATCACGCTGCTGGCGTATCAGACTGACCGTGTGATGCTGCTGTTTAATCGCTCGGGATCACGGCATCAGTCCCTGTTGTAGGCGTCCTTGCCCAGGAACAGGACGCGGGTTCCCGAGGCTCGATCGTGCCATGCCAGCTTTTCGGGATCGAACAGAATCCAGACAAACCCCAGCCCCATGAACGCGAGTGAAAATGTCGCAAAGAAGTATCGCACCGCACATTCACCCAGCGTCAGTATTTCGCCCCGATCATTGACGGTTTTGATTTTCCAGGCCTGCATTCCCAGGGTCTGTCCCCTGACGTGCCAGAAATAGCTGTAGAAGGCACCAATCAGCAGATAGATAAAGGTCTGGTACAGTGGCCCCTGATAGGCATGGCCGGATATCCTGAACAGCATGAGAGAGGTAAAGAAGACAATGCCGAGTACCAGCAGAGAGTCATACAGTAAGGCCATCATCCGGCGCCAGAAACCGGCATTGACCGGTTCCGGCAGGCTGGGGGTAGCGTGTTCCGTGTTTTTATCCAAAATTCTGCTGGTCGGGTCGATCATGCAAGGTGCCGCGAAGTTTATCATGGGCGGTCACCGGCTCCTGCCTCTGCTTGCCGTTTTCCTGTTCGCTGCGTCAGCTGCCGTGCGAGCCGAGACTGATACTGCGGGAGACCAGGATCAGTCGTGGGTCGCCTATCTCGACCGTGTTGCCCAGGAGGCCATACGGGAGGGCGTTTCACCGGCCACGATCGAGACGGCTTTTAACTCACTTGAACCGGATGAGCGTGTCATCGGGTTTGATCGACGCCAGCCTGAGTTTGTTCAGACATTTGAGGAGTACCTGGTGGCGCGGGTCACTGACTTCCGTCAGCGCGAGGGTCGAAGACTCTACCGGGAACACCAGGCGCTGCTGCAGGAAATCGGCGCGGATTACGGCGTTGACCCCGAGTACATTGTGGCATTCTGGGGTCTGGAAACCAGCTTTGGCCGCTATCAGGGCAAGTACTCGATTATTCGTTCCCTCGCGACACTCGGGTTTGACCAGCGTCGCTCCGCTTTTTTCACAGCCGAGTTGATCAAGGCGCTGCACATTCTGGATGAGGGGCATGTGGCGCCGGATCAGTTTGTGGGGGCCTGGGCCGGGGCGATGGGGCAAGGACAGTTCATGCCTTCCAGTTTCCTTCGCTTCGCGGTTGACTATGACGGCGATGGCCGCAAGGATATCTGGTCGAACCAGGCAGATGTTTTTGCATCGATTGCCAATTACCTCAAGCAGGCCGGCTGGAAGTCCGGCGCTGGCTGGGGAACCCGGGTGAACTATGATGCATCCCTGCAACCCGGCGATCTGAAACCTGAAACCAGGGATACCTCCTGCCGGGCACTGAAGCATCATACGAAGCAACTGCCGCTGTCTGACTGGCGAAACCTGGGTGTCAGCTGGGAGCAGTCTCCTGGTGTGGGCGACGATAACAGCCTGTGGGCATTGATTGTGCCTGATGGAGATCAGACGAACAGCTACCTGGTGGGTGGCAACTTCCGGACGATACTGCGTTACAACTGTGCCAATAAATATGCGGTTTCGGTGGGTCTGCTGGCTGAAGCGATCACTCAGGAATCATCATAAAACTGGCCTCGGTTTCCGCGACCACCTCGTCAGTATCCACCCGGATCATTCTGCCACTCATCTGCGTCAGCCGGGCTTTCTGCCTGGTGCAGCGTCCCTCGAGGCGAACCGTCGTTCCCAGGGGCAGGGCATCACGATAGCGGATGTCGCACTTTGCGGTAAATGCCCTGTAGCCCTTCAGGAACAACCAGTTAGCCATGACATCATCCAGTGCACTGAAGACAATGCCACCGTGAGTCACATTGTCATAGCCGCAGTGGTGCGGACCCGGTGTGAATGTGGCAACGCAGACGTCGTCCTCGAGCCGGAACTCCAGTTGCAGGCCAATGGGATTGGATGGACCGCACACAAAGCAATGGTTGGCATCGGTTCTAAGACTGCTCATGGTGTTCTCTTTTTCGATGGGCGGACCTCCGGGCGAAAACGCCGTTCAGGAAGCCTGTGTGCGGAACAGCCAGCGGATCCAGGCGGCATCCGTCAGGACGTCCCAGTAAGAACCACGAAACAGTTCAGCCGGGATCTGGTGCTTGATCTTCTCGTGCAGCGCCGGGAGCTCTGACCAGTGCACACCCTGCCGCTGATGGTGTGCGGTGTGATAGCCCAGGTTGCCGGTCAGGAGGTTGAAGACCGGATTCATGTTGTTGTATGAGGCATGAAAATCATCGTCGGTGCCCAGTCCCGCATGATGGTCGTAGGTTGCCCAGGCGGTGATCAGCAGTCCCACAACCATCGGCAGCAGGAACAGCATGAAGCCCTGCAAGGGCTGGTAGACGACCAGTCCCGTGACCAGCGAGATCATCAAAGCCGTGTAGATGAGGTGAGTTCGCAGGTGTCCAGGGTAGCGTAAACCGACTTCGAATCCCCTGGGGTAGGCCGTGATCGCAGTCTTCCAGGTGTATTCCCACTCGCCCATCGTGGAACCGTCTTCCCGTTGCCAGCGACTTTCGTCCAGCGTCTGGTCAAGGTAGTTGTGATGGTGGCCGAAAACGTGATGCAGCAGCCAGAGGTTGGTTGAGACGCCGGTGTGCAGGGCGTAACTCATTTCCAGGATGCGGTTCATGGGTACAGAGGTGAAGGTCTTGGTGTGCTGGTGGTGATGGTTCCAGGCGCAGATGCAGCCCTTGGGAATGATCATCAGTACAAAATAGCCCAGCAGTACCCAGAAACTGTCAACAGTAAAGTAGATGATGAAGTCCAGGGTCGTCAGGGCAAGGATAAGGGTGACCGGAATACGGTCTGCTGGATGTCTAATCACGAGGCTACTACTACGATCGGTGCAGCGGGGAGTTTAGCACAGCCGGTATGCTTTCTGGATAGCCCCGGTCCAATGCCCTGCCACTGGCTGGCGGATTGGCCTACAATGCCGGGCATGATTCAGGATGATGAGAAAACCGGCGAGGTCATCGCGTTCGAGAAGGCGGCACATGCCCATGTGCACGCACGCAAGGAAGAAAAACTTCGCAAGATTCAGAAGGCTTTCAAGGCGGTGACCCGCGAGAAGTTCATTGCCGATCGAGCACAGAAAAGAAAAAACAAGCGGTCAAAAAAGAAAAAACGTTAGCCGGCGGAATCTGACTCCAGTGCGTCTACGATGATCTGGCGGGTTTCCCGGGCAATATCGTTAAGATTCCCGGGTGTGACCTGGACCGGCTCGTGAAAGATCAGTTTGACCCTGCCTGGCCGCCAGTCGAGTGTGTCAGAAGGCAACACTTTCTGTGTGTTGTGGATGCTGATCGGTACCACGGGAATACCCAGATCAAGCGCCATCCGAAATGCCCCCTTTTTAAAG
>JAQCAK010000094.1 GCA_027621895.1 Pseudomonadota bacterium
TCAGCAGGGCTCGACTCAGTATCTGCATGTTCGTGGTTCGCTCTCGAATAATCCGGATTTCACCGCACATATTAACCCCTGGTGGCGAGCCTTTGGAAAAACGTTCGGTATATCGTGCTTTTTTCAGGTCAGAATGACACATCAGGCCGGAAAGCAGCCGCTGTGAGATAATTTGCAGTGTCCCTGATTGAATTTGAGACCATGAATAGCCGCCTTGCCAGCAGGATAACGATGCTCTGGATCGCGTTTTCCTGGCTTGCCGGCTGCGACCATGAATCTCCCGGCGGCACAATCCTGTTTCCCCCGCAGACCGGCCAGTTCACCGGGGACAGGCTGACCCAGAGGGGGAGAGGTGGGTCAGGGGCCTGCCCTGGGCTCACCACGGGATATGACTCTCAATGGCACCGGCTGACATTGCCTCGCAGGTGCAACCGGCACTGCTGCTGGTTTATGACGTGTTTTATCAGCGCCTGCTTGGTATCGATGTGGAAGCCCGGGAACGAAGCTTATTGCTTGATAGGTAAGGTAATGGTCCGACGCCGGGTGGCATCGCGACGTTTGCGCTGGACGACAGGGCAGACCGGGTCTATCTCCTTGATTCGCGAACCGGGCGAATCCTGGATGCGGACCTGAACACTGGCGCTCGTGTTACGTTGAAGGCGGCGATACCGGCATGTTGGCCGTGGTAGATGCGGGTCTCGATGCCCTGTTTCTAATTGATCCGACCACTGGCGACAGGGTAATGGCTTCCTATTGACCAGTTTCAGGTGAAAACGCTGCCGTGGCTCGGCCTGTAACGCGGTTTTCGATGGATTGCTGGCGAAGGTACTCATCGTAGGTTCCATGGAAGTCGTTCAGCTTTCCGTCCCTGATCTCGACGATTCGGGTTGCCAGTGATGACACGAACTCACGGTCGTGACTGACGAAAATCAGCGTGCCCTCGTAGTGTTCCAGAGCCAGGTTGAGTGCCTCGATGGATTCCATGTCCAGGTGATTGGTAGGTTCGTCCAGCAGCATCACGTTAGGCGATGACATGATCAGTTTGCCGAACAGCAGGCGGTTCTTTTCACCACCGGAACAGACCCTGGCGGCCTTCTTGAAGTCGTCTGATGAGAACAGCAGACGGCCCAGCGTTGCTCTGACGATCTGATCGTCGTGACCCTCGTTACGCCACTGGCTCATCCAGTCAAACAGGTTCATGTCGTTGTTGAATTCGGTACTGGTGTCCTGTGGACAGTATCCCAGCGTAGCGTTTTCAGCCCATTTGATCTCGCCGGTCCTGGGTTCGAGGTCATTCATCAGGCACTTCAGCAGGGTAGATTTGCCCACGCCGTTTTCCCCGATGATCGCGAGACGCGTACCCGCCTCGATGATGAGGTCACCACCGGAAAACAGGGTTTCATCGTCAAATCCGTGGCCGAGGTTTTCAACCGTCAGGGCGAGCTTGTGCAGTTTTGTGTCCTGCTCGAATCGAATGAAGGGGCTGACCCGGCTCGAGGGTTTGATGTCTTCCAGTTCAATCTTTTCGATCTGGCGTGCTCTCGAAGTGGCCTGTCTTGCTTTTGAAGCATTGGCAGAGAAACGACTGACGAAATGCTTGAGTTCCAGGATCTGTGCTTTCTTTTTCGCGTTCTGCGATTGCACTCTTTCCCTGGCAGCCGTGGAGGCGATCATGAAGTCGTCATAGTTGCCGGGATAGACTTTCAGGGTTCCATAATCAATGTCAGCCATGTGCGTGCAGACGGCATTCAGGAAGTGGCGATCATGAGAAATGATGATCATGGTGCTTTTGCGTTCGTTCAGCGTATCTTCCAGCCAGCGAATGGTGTGGATATCCAGGTTGTTCGTGGGTTCATCGAGCAGCAGGATATCCGGATCAGAGAAAAGAGCCTGGGCCAGCAGCACCCGCAGTTTTTTGCCCGGAGCTACCTCACTCATCAGGCCGTAGTGCATGGATTCGTCGATACCGGCGCCTGACAGGATTTCACAGGCGCGACTCTCCGCCGTGTAACCGTCGAGTTCCGCGTACTCGACTTCCAGCTCCGCTACTTTGAAGCCGTCCTCCTCGGACATCTCCGGCAGGGCGTAGATTCTGTCCCTTTCCTGTTTGACGCGGGACAGTTGCCGGTCGCCCATGATGACCGCGTCAACCACCGTATATTGCTCAAAGGCAAACTGATCCTGGCTCAGTTCCCCGACCCGCAGGTTGGGATCAATGGAGACATTACCTGACGTTGGAGTCAGCTCGCCACTGAGGATTTTCATGAAAGTCGATTTGCCACAGCCGTTCGCGCCGATAAGGCCATAGCGGTTGCCATCGGTGAACTTGACCGAAATGTTTTCGAATAGAGGTTTGGCACCAAACTGAATGGTGACGTTGGCTGTGGAGATCACGGCAAATCCTGTCTTTGGAGTTTTTTGTGGGGAAATCAGGGGCTTTGAGCGGCGCCACTATATAGAGTTAACTGCCTGAGGTCGAGCGGATTCAGGTGGTGTCGGGATTGTTCAGCCATCCGTGGCAATAATAAGCTGGCCGTCTTTCTCAATGACCGGGTAGCTGGCGATATCCTGGGTAGCAGGCCCACCGAGACATTGCCCCGTGGTGACGTCGAATCTGGCGCCGTGAAGAGGACAGGTCACCGTCCCCCCCCTGAGCCTGCCCTTGGACAGAAGCACACGGCCGTGGGAGCAGATGTTGGAGACCGCGTAATGCTTGCCTTCGATATTGCAGAGCAGGATATGCCTGTCGCCGGACTGCAGGCCGATCATTTCTCCTTCAGCGAGGGGTTCGCTGATGCTTGTCTCATTGGTTACCGACACGATGCTGCCTTTCGCCTGTCTCTATTCAAAATCTGTGCCGCGACCCACGGTGTCTGCAGGTGACACCGTGAGCCGCTGGTTCTACATTCTTTCGATGATGACCGCGGGAGCCATACCACCGGCTGCACACATGGTGATCAGTCCCATTGATTGATCTCGGCGCTCGAGTTCGTCCAGCGCCATGCCGATCAGCATGGCACCGGTCGCTCCAATCGGGTGACCCAGCGCGATAGCCCCGCCGTTCACATTAAGCTTTTCGTGTTCAACGCCCAGGTCCCGCATAAACTTCACGGGAACCACGGCGAAAGCCTCGTTCACCTCGAACAGATCGATGTCCTTAAGCGTCATCTTCGCTTTGTCCAGTACCTTTTTCGCGGCATCGACCGGTGCATTCAGAATGTATTCCGGCGAGTGGCCCATGTTGGCCATTGCCTTGATTTTCGCCCTGGGTTTGAGTCCGTGGGCCCGGGCGTATGCCGGTGATGCAAGTACCACTGCGCCGGCGCCGTCGACAACCCCTGATGAACTGCCTGCATGGTGTACATGTTCGATTTTGAGATCAGGCCATTTTTTGGCAACCATCTCCCGAAACGTCAGGCCGGAATCGAAAAAGGGCATATCCATGAAATTGCCGAAAACGGGATTCAGGTTGGCCAGGGATTCAGCAGTGGTCTGGGGTCTTGGGAATTCCTCTGTGTCCAGTGCCAGGGTGCCGTCGGGGCGATAAACCGGAATCAGGCTTTTCTTAAACGCGCCGCTTTCAAGGGCCTTGCCCGCGCGCCGCTGGCTTTCAGCGGAAAATGCATCAAGTTCCTGGCGACTGTAGCCTTCCTCAGTGGCGATGATATCTGCAGCGATACCGACGTTGGTCTGCGGGTGGGCATTGCGCAGGTCCAGGTTGCCGGCATCGAGAGGCGTGGGGATGCCCTCGGCAGCAACGTAGGACATCATTTCAACACCACCGGCGATGATCAGGTCCTCCATGCCGCTCATGATACTGGCAGCGCCCATATTGACAGCACTGATACCGCCGCCGCAGAAACGGTCGAGCGTAACCCCCGAGGCCTTGATTGAATAGCCCGCATCGAGTGCTGCCATCCGAGCGATACAGGCACTCTGGTGCTTGATCTGGCTGCTGCAGCTGATAATCACGTCATCAATCTCTTCCGTATTCAGTGCGTTTCTTTCCACCAGTGCTTTCAGAACGGTGGACAGCAGTTTCTGTGGATGGATATCCCACAACGCTCCTTTACCCTGTTTACCCACGCCTCTTGGTGTGCGTGCTGTGTCAATGATCCAGGCTTCAGACATCTCTATTTCCTTTGTCGGTTGTAGTGGCTTTCCTGCCAGCTGGTTTGCGTTGTCCGCGATCAGTACCGCGGTGCTGGAGGCGTCGATATGGGCGTTTTTTTCTGCGAATTGCAGCGCCAAAAGTAGCAATAATCAGCCACGAATGTCACGTGAAAGCGCTATCAGGCACGATGATAGTGGTTGGCGGGCGCGGCTGGCAGGGCGACGCTTGACAGGTCCTGATGCTATGCTTTTGCTGACCAGCAGCGGGAGCAGATCATGAGCGTTGAAGACAGTGTGCAGGACGATATTCAAAAAGTTGAAGCGTCAACGGGCAATCCCCGGGGTGGACTGGAACTGTGTTTCAACCTGCCACCTGATCGGCGTCAGACTTCCGACGTTTGGTCAATAGCGGGCTGGCGCATCCGTTTCCTGGCTCTGCCGCCGGATGGTGAAATGACGCTGCCTTCAGCGGAATCTTACATCAAGGTGATACTGGGTAGCCTCGCGACGCCCCGCCGGGGGTGCTTTTCGGAAGACTTCACCGTGCGAAGTACCAGGGTCATGGAGTCCGGCATCCGGGCCGGTGAAAACGGTACGCTGCTCGCGGTGTGTGAAAAGTCAGCGTCCGCGTCGATGCCCATCACGACCATGGACCAATGCCGATTCGAGGGTCCCGACGCAGACAGGCTCGCGTGGAAGCGTTTCAGCGAACGGTTTGGTGCGTTCACGGATTACTTCAATGAGCTGGACAATCACATGGCGGATGGCTTTCATCTGGTTGACCCTGCGGGTCGTGAAATCGTCTATGTGAACTTCTGGACCTGCGGCAAAAGGGGCGACGTTTCGACCCATAACCATGGTCACTCACCAGGGCCGCATTCACCGGCGTTTGTTGAAGTGCACCTGGTGCTGAACAACGGCACGGGGCAGGGCGGCATGTATGAAACTGACGGCCCTGAGAGCGTGAAACGGATGCGTCATATCATGCAGGCCGGAGAGGAACATGGTCCTTTCTTCCACCACCGGGATGGCCGGCCGGTTCGACTGGAAAATGGCGCGGTCAGCTATCCCTGGCATGGTTGGGAAAGTGGTGATGACAGGCAGCCGGGTCAGGCTTATGACCTGGTGGCAGCTTTTGAAATCAATCCTGAGCTTGCCACCCTGTAGAACAGAATCCTGTTCCCGCAATCAATCGGGCGCAACCGCTGCCCGATCTTCAAACAGGTGACAGGATCCTTGTCGTTTTCGAAAAACGTTAATCCCTGACCAGGAAGGCATCTCCGCTGGGCAGGTTGTGGGTTGTAATCGCCCCGGAGATAAAGTCGTCGATCATCTTGTGAAAGTGCCGTAACCGGATTTCCTGGTCACACAGATACATTCCCGTAAAAGAATCAGACTTGATGCCATCCTGCATGGTCTTCATGTTGGATCCGTCCTGGGAAAGGACATTGGCCAGGATCGGGTCAAAGGTCTCACCGAAGGCCGTGCTGTAATCACTGTTTTCGGCGTGACGATGGATCCTGTTCCGGGGTCGCTCTTTCCTGGGAGCATCCGGTGGAAGATGCGCCATGATGAAGAAGTCGTAGTAACAGATGTTGGGATCCGTCGCATGGGGACGATACCTGAACACGGCACCCCCCTCTGGTGTTTGTGTAAAGGTGGCACTTGGGAAGAAGCTGTAGTGATACTGGTGGACGAGCTGCTCGTCATTCATGTTCTTGAATGGCAGGTAGGTTTCATCCTCGATTGACCGGCGCCGACGGATTTCCTCCAGGTGCACATCCTTTGCCGCGCCCGTGTAGCCCGTGGTTTCGTTCCTTCGCCATCCCGCACGATCACTGAGCATCATGTGCTTGCGCAGCGGTGTGATGGTTTCCTGATCTTCCACAACCTCGCTGACAGTCCGGTTGAAATTGATCATCCGAGAGTGAATGCCCAGCAGTTCAATGGGAATGTCATGTCCTTCACCGAACTCGATCATGTCCGGGTGCAGTTCGGCGAAATGGTAACTTTCATTGAAAGCATCCCAGGCGTGCTTCCAGTTGCCATTCCACTCGAAAGTCTGGAAGTTCACGAGGTGCCATTTTTCGAACTCGTAGGTTTCCAGGTGCAGTCCCGCTTCACCGAGATAGTCTTTCAGCGGACAGGCGTCGTGGTCCATATTGAACCAGACCCAGCCACCCCAGAAATCTACTTTAACGGGCTTCAGGCCGAGTTCCTCCGTGGGAATGCCGTCGTCGAACTGTCGGAAAAACTGGGGGTCAGCGACATGATTGATGGTGCCGTCTGTATTCCACTTCCAGCCATGGAAGGGGCAGGTGAAGGTATCCATGATGCCCAGTTCAGACTGGCACAATCGATTGCCCCGGTGCTGGCACACATTGTAAAAACCGCGAATCTGCCCATCATCACCCATGACGAACAGGAATGACTCCTTGCCGAGTTCGTGAACGTAGAATGCCCCGGGTTCCGTGAATTCGTCGACACGGGCTGCAAGCTGCCATGTTTTGGTCCATATCCTGTCCCATTCCGCCTGCATGAAGGCCGGAGAGTAGTATCGTTCACCCTCAAGTTTCTCCAGGCCGAGATCCGCGTTTTTCGCCCTTGGAATAAAAGGCGGCGCTTGAAACACTCTTTCGGTGGGTTCCTGTCGTTCCAGAAATTCGCGTTCTATTTGAGCCATTGTCTGCCTTCTTGTTATCTGTCGGATCGGTTGGAGTGAAAAGCCTGTTTCAGTCCTGAAGTCCCTGTTGGAGTGCTGCAGGATAAATCAATATACCCGTATTGTTTTTTGCGAGTCAAACTTATACTCACATCCGCGGCTATGAACCGGGCCCTGGTCACAGTAAATTGTTGCTGTCGGGCCTGGCTGCTCTGGTCCTGAGCCGGAGGCTGGGACTCGCGCAGGTCAATCATCATGGGGGAGTGCATATTGAACAGTTTTGCACCGTGTCTGG
>JAQCAK010000095.1 GCA_027621895.1 Pseudomonadota bacterium
TCCGTGGTGATGCCCGGCCATATCGGCACCGGTATCATGGCCAACGCCAGTGCTGTGCTGGGGCGGCCTAACCCGCGGGACATGTCAGCGGACGACATCCGGGCCATTCGCGAAAGGCTGATGAAATCCGGTGGCCCCCTGTCCGAATTGATCATGAATCTGTCGGACGACCAGATCCGTGAGGTGATGCATCAGCGCGGTATCGACTTTCAGCAGAACGCCCCCACCACCGCCGCCAGTGCAGCAACCACCATTCTCGATGGCGTCAAGGCCGGCCAGTGGCGCATCCTGGTAGGTGAAGATGCGCACCTGATTGACCAGCTGGTCCGTGCGAAACCGGAAATGGCTTACGAAGAGTCCTTTATCGATGAGATCAGGGCCGAGGGTCATCTGATGGGATTGATCAACGCCGGCTGATCCAGCCGGTGTCCAAACTCACGATTTCAGGTCAGCCCGCGGCGTCCCCGCTGGGCTACACCAGCTGGGCCGTTTTTGAATGGGCGCGAAACCCTTACGTGATCCTGGTCACGATCTATATTTTCGCGCCCTACTTCTCCACCACGGTGGTGGGCGACCCGGTACGTGGCCAGGGCCTGCTTGGCTATACCAACTCTATCTCCGGTGCCTTGATTGCGTGTCTTGCGCCGTTCCTGGGTGCGATTGCCGACAAGCGGGGTCAGCGTAAACCCTGGATACTGGTCTTCATCACCGTTATGGTGCCGTCGATTTTCCTGCTCTGGTTTGCCAAGGCGGACGGCGGCGGCATCGGCATCTATCCCACGCTGGTGCTGATTGTGGTGATCGCGGTGATGTTCGAATTCTCCGCCGTGTTCCACAATGCCATGCTGCCCGCTATCGCGCCCGCGTCCCGGGTCGGCAGAATCTCCGGCCTGGCGCTGTCCCTGGGCAACGTGGGCGGTTTGCTGTTGATGGTATTCGTCCTGTATGCCTTTGCCCTGCCAGGTCAGGTTGACTGGTTCTTCATTCCGGAAACGCCGCTGTTCGGACTGGACCAGTCTCTGCAGGAACACAACCGTATAGTCGGGCCGCTGACTGCCCTCTGGCTGTTACTGTTTGCAGCGCCACTTTTCCTGTTTACACCGGATGGGCCGGAGTCGACCCTGTCGGTAAAAGACACGATCAGGATGGGCCTCACGGAGGTCTGGATCACCGTCAAGGAGGTTAGCCATTACTCCAATATCGCCCTGTTCCTGGTCGCACGCATGATTTTTAACGATGGCCTGGTGGGCATCCTGATCTTCAGTGGTGTGTATGCGGCGGGAATCTTTGGCTGGGATACCATCACTCTCTTGATCTTTGGCATCGTGACCAGTCGCTCTTTTGCCATTGGCGCGATCGCGGGTGGCAGGCTCGACGACCTGGTGGGATCGCGCAAGGCATTGCTGATTGCCATCGGCGGCACGGCGCTCCTGTTGACGACAGCTGTCTCGCTGCAGCCCGACAGCCTGTTCTTTTTCGTCGATGTGGAACCCGGCAGGGCTGTGTGGTCTTCGCCTTACTTCAGCACCCTGCCGGAGATTCTCTATTTCCTGAATACCCAGCTGTTTGGTGTCTTTATCACCGTGGGTTTTGCCAGCGCGCGCCCCATGATGGCCAGGATTTCACCACCGGAACTGGTGACACAGTTTTTCGGACTCTATGCCCTGTCGGGTACGGCAACGGCTTTTCTCGCGCCTCTGCTGGTTGGCTTCTTTACCGATACCTTTGAGAGCCAGCGAGCAGGTATGGCATCGCTGATCGGGCTGTTGCTCGTGGGATTTTTTCTGATGTTCTTTGTGCGTGAGGAACAGGCCAGGGTCGTCGGCAGCAGGTAGTACGCCTAGAGCTTCTGCAGCGCGTCTTCCAGCATCCCCTTAACGCGCTTGTTAGGATTGAGGGACATGGCCAGCTCGATGTAGTAGCGGGCTTTTTCCGTATCGCCGAGTCCCGCGTAGGCCTGGGCCTTCAGCAGGTGACTGAAGGTGATGTCGGCATCCCACCAGCGTTTCTCTTTCTGATCGAACTTCTCGATCTCCAATAGTGCCTTTTCGTAGTCCTGCTGCCCCAGGTAAAACTGGGCCAGCCCGAAATGTGGTCCCGCGCGGTCCATCAGGCGTGCGGCTTCAAGAAACTGTGCCTCGGCGGCTGAAAAGTTTTCTTCCCGGCTGAGAATCAGGCCGTCTGCCATGATGCCGTAGGCAGCGTTAATTTCAGCGAGTTCCTGCTGCAGTGATCGAGCCTTTTTCAGGCTGCCGCCGGCGATGCCAGGCGCGTTGGCATAGTAGGCAATAACGCCGTATCGCGCGTCGACGTGTCCTGGATCCAGCTCCACGGTCTTCTGCCAGGCGTCCACTGCCCGGTTAGCCTCGCCAACCATCCGGAACAGGCCAACCTCGCCCAGCCGGGCAAGGTGTACCAGTCCCTTGAGATACCAGGCATTGGCATAGGTCGGGTCGCCGGCAATAAGCTGATCCAGGGTTTCCAGCGCCGCTTCTGAACTGCCGGAAAGGTACTGGATGCGTGCCAGGTGAAAGCGGGTTTCGCTGTTTGACCGGTCGAGTGATCTGAGCGTCTGGATAGCCTTGTCGAATTCGCGGGCCTGCTCGGCAGCAAACGCTGGCAACAGCGCATCATTGCCCGTCGCTGGCAGCGCAATCGATATTGAAAGCAGTAGAATGAAGCGAAATTTTTTCATGCAGATGGTTACGTTTTAACCAGCCCGATGGTTCATCTCACAGAGTACCTGAGTCCGAGGAAATTCTGCAAGTGTCAGCCCGGCGGCCAGTGCAAATTCAGCATGCCTATTCAGGCTGGCAATAGTCGCGCTTTTTTCAGGCCTGTTTGCTATCTTTGCAGCATCCATTATCCGCTAGAGGGATCCCTATGAAATCGCCAGTCTGCGATCTGCTTGATATCGAATTTCCATTACTCGCCTTTACCCACTGTCGTGATGTGGTCGTTGAGGTATCAAAAGCAGGCGGCATGGGGGTGCTGGGTGCAGCCGGGTACAGCCCGGAGCAGCTTGAGATAGAACTCAACTGGATTGATGAACACATCGATGGCAAGCCCTACGGCGTTGACCTGATTGCACCGACCAGCATGGTGAACAAGGATGGCTCCATGAGCCAGGATGAGCTCCGAGCCATGGTGCCCGACGAACACAAGCAGTTTGCGGCAGGGCTGCTGGCGCGACATAACATCGATACGGCGGATGTTTATGCCGAGTCTGAAAATCGCGGTGGCGGTGGTCGGGGAATGCTCGGGGAAAAGGCTGCTGCCAATATCCTGGATGTGGCATTCAGTCATCCCATCAGGCTGATTGTGAATGCCCTGGGTGTGCCACCGGCCTACATGCTCGAGCTGGCGAAGCAGAAAGGCGTGCCCACCGGTGCGCTGGTAGGTGCCAAGCAGCATGCGATCAAGCAGGCTGAAGCGGGTGTGGACATCCTCATCGTGGCAGGTACCGAAGCCGGCGGTCATTGTGGTGAAGTCTCTACCATGGTGCTGGTGCCCGAGGTTGCCCAGGCCGTGGAACAGTATCCGAATGTCTCGATTCTGGCGGCTGGCGGCATCGTCACGGGGCGGCAGATGGCCGCGGCCATGGCCATGGGAGCCCATGGCGCCTGGACCGGCTCGGTCTGGCTGACCACCCAGGAGGCCGAGACCTCACCGGTGATCAAGCAGAAGTTCCTGGCAGCATCTTCCAGCCAGACGGTGCGTTCCAGAAGTCGCACCGGCAAATACTCGAGGCAGATCCGTTCGCCGTGGACCGACGCCTGGGAGTCCGAGGATGCGCCGGAACCCTTGCCCATGCCGCTGCAATCGCTGGTCAGTGAACCCGCCCTGGGCAAGGTCAACAAGCTGGCCGAATCGGGCCACGAAGGTGCGAAACAGCTGGCGACTTACTGGGTCGGCCAGGGGGTGGGCATGATGAACCAGAGCCTGTCAGCGAAGCAGGTGGTGTACGACTTTATGGAAGACTTCCTGAACGCCAAGGAAAAGCTGAGCGGATTTGTCGATGAGTAAGAAGGTTGCGCTGGTCACAGGAGGTGCCCGGGGCATTGGCCTGGGTATCGTTCATGCCTTTGCCGAGGCGGGTTACGCGGTCATGATCGGGGACCTGGGTGCCGGCGCGGCAGACTGGAACTACCAGCTGGCCGATGCAGGTGCCCTGCAGCGTGCCGTTGCGGCGGAATCCGGCCAGGCTGAAGTCGACGCCTGTGAACTGGATGTCACGAACGAGGCCAGCTGCCAGCAGGCCGTGGCCGCCACACTTGAGCGGTTTGGCCAGCTGGATGTGCTCGTGAACAACGCGGGTATCGTCGATTCTGGTCCGATTAGCGAGTTCAGCGAGGCGGCCTGGGACCGGATATTTGCGGTGAACACCAAGGGTATCTTCCTCATGTCCAAGGCAGCACTGGATGCGCTCAAGGCCTCGGAAGCACCGGCCATCGTTAACACCGCCTCCATAGCGGGCAAGGAAGGCCATGCGAACATGTCCGCCTACTGTGGATCGAAGTTCGCGGCAATCGGTGTGACCCAGTCCCTGTCGGCCGAGCTCGCGCCCTTTGGCATCACGGTCAATGCGATCTGCCCGGGTATTGTGGGCACGGCCATGTGGCTTGATCACCTGATGCCGTCCAACACCACCGATGAAGCACAGAAGAACCGCAACTTTCAGGAAGTCATGGCGCAGCAGATTCCGCTGGGGCGTCCGCAGACGGTTGAAGATATGGGGCAGGCTGCACTGTACGTGGCTAATGCCCGAAATGTGACGGGTATTGCGCTAACGGTGGCTGGCGGGATCATCAAGTACTGACGCACCCGGATCGGGTGGTCCGGTGTCCACCACGGGTATCACGGGCGTCCGCTGCAGCGAGCGGGTTTCCACCCGCAGTCCCAGTACGACCAGGGTGGTGATGCCGTACAGAAACAGGAAGCTGATAAACGCCCAGTCATAACTGCCGGTGACATCGAACATCCAGCCCGCATAGGGCACCCCGATCAGGTGAATGACCGACATGGCCGGGCGCATCGCACCCAGCACCCTGCCAAAGCTTTCGCGTCCGAAGGCTGCACCCACCACCGCACCCTGCATGGGCACAATGCCTCCCATGCCGAATCCAAACAGGGAAGCACCCACCATGAAAGCCAGGTAGCCGGGTACAAACAGCATGAACAGCTGGCCTGTCACCTGGAAACCGATGGCCATCCAGAGTGCATGCCGCACGTCCCAGCGATCCACCAGTGCGCCGTAGATGACCTTGCCCATGATCCCGAAGAAAGCCGCGGAGGACGCAATGAAAGACGCTGAAACCAGATCGATACCGCGATCAGTAAGCCTGGGCACCATGTGAATCAGGGTGGCACTCTGGATGCAGAACAGCATGCCGATGATGGTCACCAGGTACCAGAAGTTGGGGTTGCGTACGAATTCCCCGGTTCGCAGCGGGGCCCTGGGCGGAGGCAGACTGGTAGCTTCAGTCGCGCCATCGGGTAACAGCCCCATGTCCTCGGGCTGTGTCACGACATACCGCAGCACGATGGGCACGACCACCATAATGGTGATAATGCCGTAGGTCACGAAACCATTGCGCCAGCCGAACATGGCGATCAGCCAGGCCGTAATCGCCGGCATGACCACGCCGGATACCGAGATCCCGGTTGCTGCAATGCCGAGGGCGGTGCCCCGTTTCAACACAAACCAGTTGCTGACCAGCTTGGAGGTGGCCAGTTGCCCCATGGCCCCCGCGCCGAAGCCAATGAATGCCCCCAGTACCAGGTAGAACTGCAGGGGTGTTTCCACGAAACCCAGCAGCAGAAAACCCGAACCCATGGAAACCGCGCCAAGGCCCATCACCAGCTTGATGGGAAACCGGTCAAGCGCTCGACCGATAAAGGGTGCCATCACGGCACCAACCCCCTGGACGACCGAAACACCGATAGATACGCCCAGGCGGGAGTCCCCGAATTCGGCAGCGATGGCCTTGAAGAATACGCCGTAGGAGTAGAAGAAAAAGCCCACGGCAATGAAATCGACAAAGAAGGCGACCATGACCATGCGCCAGCCGTAGAAGGCTGGATCGGATCGCTTCAGCAGGTAGGTCAGCACCCGGGCTTGCCCTCGTGTCTGGTTGCAGGATTGCAGGGCGCGCAGTTTCGCTTAACGACCGCGGGAAAAACAGTTCATCAGTTGAGCTGATTAGCCGGAATAAGTGACCCGCTAATGCGAGACCCGGGCGCTGGCGCGAATCCCCGGTACGATCTGGTAGGATGCCGATTCCGAACGATGAACGATGAAAACCATGAGCCACGCCGTCAGCATTGAACTGGAAGACAACCGGGGAACTGTCACAGGTTACTGTGATCCGACGTTCGAGTCTGTTCTTGAAGCTTTCGTCACAAACTTCCACGATCGTGAAGAACAGGGGGCATCCGTCTGCATCAACGTGGAGGGCGAGACCGTCGTTGACCTGTGGGGTGGGCACCGGCATCCGAAGCAGGATGACGACTGGCAGGCGGATACCCTGACCGTCGTCCACTCGGTGACCAAGGCAGCCGTTGCCCTGTGTGCCCATGTCCTGATTGCCGAGGGCCGGCTTGACCCGCACGCACCGGTCATCGATTACTGGCCGGAATTTGGCCAGGCCGGCAAGTCCGGCGTCACGTTTTCAATGCTGCTGAATCATTCGGCCGGACTTGCAGCCCTGCGCCAGCCGCTCAAGCCAGGTGCCTACCTGGACTGGGATTACATGGTCGCGGCGCTTGCCGCCGAAACCCCTTTCTGGGAACCCGGTACCCGCAATGGTTATCACATGTCGACCTTTGGCTGGACGGTGGGTGAGGTCGTGCGACGTGTTTCAGGGCAATCGCTGGGTGAGTTTTTCCGGGACAGGATCGCCGGTCCCCTGCAGCTGGATTTTCATATTGGTCTGCCGGACGAGGAACATCACCGGGTATCCCGCGTCCTGAGATGGACACCGAAAAAAGATGATCCGGTCTCACCGTTTACCCATGCCCTGCTGGCGGATCGGGAG
>JAQCAK010000096.1 GCA_027621895.1 Pseudomonadota bacterium
TGTCATGGCGGCCCGCAGCGATTCCCGGGGCAGGGAAGAGGCACTGGCCTCGGGTTTCCAGCGCCACAGGACAGTAATCAGCCCAAGATAGCTGATGGCATTCACCGCGAAGGCGGCTGCGGCGCCGAAAGCAGCGACGATGGCGCCACCCAGGGCCGGGGCAACACTGCGGGTCACATTGAACGAAACACTGTTGAGCAGCACGGCTGAAGGCACTTCCTGTCGCGGGACGATGTCTCCCACCGAGGCCTGCCAGGCGGGGCCGAAAAACGCGCCGCCACAGCCAATCAGAAACGTAAAGCTCAACAGCAACCAGGGTGTGATCAATCCGTTCCAGGCGCTGAGGGCCAGGCTCACTGACACCAGCAGCATAAACAGCTGGGACAGCAGCATCACCCGACGACGATCAAATCCGTCTGCAATGGCGCCCGACATCAGGGACAGGGCCATGATCGGTAATGCGGTGGATGCCTGTACCAGAGCGACCATCTGCGCGGAATCCGAGATAGAGGTCATCATCCAGCCCGCACCGACTGACTGGATCAGGCCGCCGAAATTTGAGGCGATACTGGCAATCCACAGGTGGCGAAAAGTCCTGATGCGCAGTGGCGCAAGGGTTGATTCGTCGGGCAATGAGATTCTCTGCTGATCGGTGACGGCCCATTGTGCGCCAGCCTGTCCGGTGGCTCAACTCGGGGCGTAGTGATTACCGGGGATTAACGTACTTTTGCTGCCACTGAATTCTCCCTGTTAGAAAGTGCCGGGAATCCGTATCGATAGCACAGGGGTTCCTGAAGTCAGGATTTCGAAACCAGGGGCGCCAGTAGCTGCAGGGTAACTTCATGGTCGCCCACCAGGCGCAGGATGATATGTTCAGCACCAGCCTCGGCAAACTGGTTGATAAAGTCAGTGACCCTGTCCAGGGAGCCGCCGCAGCAGGCCTGTACACCGCGCATGAGATTCGGCGGCAAGCCGTAGTAGTCGTGGAGGTACGCATCGATCATGGCTTCCGCCTGTGCCTCGTTTTCATCGACGCAAACCGTCAGGTAGATCGAGGGTACAGGCCTCGGTCGACCAAACTCTGCAGCGGATTCCGTGAGGATGGCCAATCCTGATTGAAACCCCTGTACATCCGGGCCGATCGGCATCCATCCCTCGTAGAACTGCGCGCAGCGCCTGATACCCACGGGAACACTGGCGGCTAGCCAGATCGGTGGCCCGCCTGTTTGCGCCGGCAAGGGTGCCAGGGTTGCCTCGTTAACCTGCCAGCGACCGGACCAGGTCACAGGTTCGCCTTTCCACAGTTCACGGCAGAGTGAAAAGCCCTCCACCAGTCTGCCCACGCGTTTCTCGAAGGGTACGGAAGCCGCTGCAAACTCCTCCCTGATGCGCGGCGTATCGGCTGCGATACCTGCACCCACGATCAGGCGTCCGTCCGCAATCTGATCGATGGTCGCCAGCTGCTGCGCCAGTACAACTGGATTACGCAGCGCAGGTAACAGCACCGCACTGCCAATCTGTACAGACTCGGTGACGGCACCCAGCGCTGCCAGCATGGTTAGCGGGTCGTGCCTTGGCCTGGCAAAAAGCGAATCACCAACCCACAGGGAATCGAAACCCAGTTGCTCAACCTGTTGTGCCCTTTGCAGCAGTGTGCTGGCGCTGTGCTCGCCACTCATGATGTTTTCACGGGTCGGGATCAGGTATCCCAGTTTCGCTTTCATGCTGTTTACCTGCCTCGCCTGCCGTCAGTGTGCTCTGGTGATGCCACGTTAATGGTTTTTACGGGATGATGCATCGGCTGCCTGTGCCAGTCGTTAATTTTTTTGCTTTAATGCGATTCAGTGCAGCAGGTCGCTGTAGGGCAGACAATGAAGCAACTCGAGCAGACTGGTCGATGAAAGAACTCATTACCCGATGGCTGGTCAAGTACCTGACCAAGGAAATCGATCATCCGGCCGAGGTCTCGGGGCTGGGTTTTGACTGGCGGAATGTGGTTCAGCCAGGGGATGTGCTGCTGGTCGAGGGCCGTACGCGGATCAGTGCCGCGATCAAGTACCTGACCCAGTCCACCTGGTCACATGCGGCACTGGTCCTGGATACAGCCCCGGGCAGGCTGATCGAAGCGAATGTCGAAAGTGGTATTGTCACTGTCGGTCTGGGAAAGTATCAGCACCACAATGTACGTATCTGCCGTCCTATCGGCCTGTCTGTTGGTGAACGGCGACGTCTGCTGACGTTTGCCGAGTCTCATGTGGGCATCAGCTATGACGTGAAGAATCTGCTGGACCTGGCCCGCTACCTGATGCCCACGCCGCCGGTGCCCGTGCAGTTCAGGCGCCAGATGCTGACGCTGGGCAGTGGTGAGCCCACCGAAAAGCTGATCTGTTCAGCACTCATTGCCCGGGCGTTTCAGAGTATCCATTACCCCATCCTGCCCATTCAATGGTGGTCGGATGAGGGAGCGATTGTTTCCCAGGTCCGGCATTACTCCGTGTTTGTGCCGCGAGATTTTGATCTGTCTCCCTACTTTGAAATCATCAAGCCGACGGTTTTCCATGGATTCAATCACCGCGAGATGAACTGGGTCGAGGAGCCCCCTCACGTCTGAGAGCGGTTTCAGTCAGACTCCCTGGCTTCAGGTTCTGCAATCAATGCGGTGAGTTCATCGATTCGCGCTGAAAGCTGGTCCCTTTCCTGTTTCAGGGCAGATTTGTCTGCATCTTTCAAAGACTTGATTTCATCTGTCAGCGATTTCAGGCGTTCGCTCGCAGCCGCAAGCTCGCGCTTGAGTTCTTCCCGTTCGGCAGCTGAATCCGCCTTGTCGAAGATCATATCCTCCGGTTTGGACTCATCCGCGGCAACAGGACTGCCCAGGTATCGAACAGGGATCACTTTTTCATCGGCGGACAGGACCCGCTGGTTCATGAAGTTTGGCGAGACGATTTCGATGCCGTTCTCATGCAGCATGCTTAGCACATTCTTCCGCAACCCTGATTTCGTCGTCAGCAGGTGATTGATTTCGGACGAGAATCCACCCACTCGGTAGGAAACCGAGAAGTCATTCAATTCACCCACCAGCACGAAGGCATCTTCCAGACCTGATTTCTCCGCGGCCTTTTTGAGCAGTTCCTCAACCCTGGCGTGGGGGATGTCGTAACCGAGAGACAGGGTGGCGGAGATGATGGTACCGGAATGATGCACCACGGTGACGGGATTGTTCACCAGGTACATATTCGGCAGTGTCATCAAGTCACGGTCCTCGGTCTGGATCTCGGTATGGAAAATGCCTCGTTCAGTCACTCGTCCAAAAAAAGTGTCAGAGCGAATGAAATCACCGGGGCGAAAACTGTTCACGGCACGCAGCATCATGCCGGCCATGATGTTTGCAACAAAGGTCGTGGAAGACAGGGCAATGACCGCGGTGATGACAATGCCCAGCAGGCTCAAAACCTGTCCGCGACTGGTCTCGGACAGTGGCAGGCTGAAAATAATGACGAGGACCCCGGCCGCGGTCAGGCATAGCATGAAAACCTGCCGCGAAACGCTGATTTCACCGACCTGCCCGCGGCGGACAAAATAGTTGGCAATCAACAGCACCGCCAGGACGCTGACCAGGGAAACCACGCCAGGCAGGAAATTGGCGAGGTGGGCGATATTCATGTTCTCCACAGGCTGGGGCTTCCAGTAAATTCAGGTTCAGCATACTGTGCCTGGGGCCATGGAATCCATTTTTCCGGTTTTTGTCACGCCATGATGCGAGCAGCCCTGAATTTGATCGGTGAGGAAGCTACACTGGTCGTTTGGTTGACGGATTTGTTGATGGATTACCAGGCGATAATTGAAGAAATCCACGGAGAGGCGCTTGCCCTGAAAGGACAGGGTCGCGTTGCGACCTATATACCCGCGTTGGCTGCTGTGGACCCGGCCAGATTCGGTATCGCCATTGAAACCATTGACGGCGGGATCTTCGCTGTTGGCGATGCGGCGGAGAAATTCTCGATACAGAGTATTTCCAAGGTGTTTAATCTTGCCCTGGGCATTTCGCTGGTCGGTGACGAGTTGTGGCATCGCGTCGGTATGGAACCCTCTGGCAATGCATTTAACTCACTGGTGCAGCTTGAAGTTGAGAACGGCTTGCCGCGCAATCCGTTTATCAATGCGGGTGCCCTGGTTGTGACCGATGTGCTGCTGGATCACCTGAAACGCCCGAACGAGGAAATGCTCAACTTTGTCCGGAAACTTCGCTGCTCCGAGATTTTCTACAACGAGGAAGTCGCGGCCTCAGAAAAGGCAACGGGGTTTACGAATACGGCCCTGGTCAATTTCATGAAATCCTACGGCAACATCCATCATGAAGTCGATGAGGTGCTGGATGTCTACTGCCACCAGTGCTCGATCGAGATGACCTGTGCAGGACTCTGCCGGTCTTTTCTGTTTCTGGCCAATGGCGGCGTCGTCCCCGGTTCCGGGGAACGTGTACTGACGTCAAGCCAGACCAAGCGAATCAATGCGATTATGCTTACCTGCGGCTTCTATGACGAGGCGGGGCAGTTTGCCTATCGGGTCGGCATGCCGGGTAAAAGCGGTGTCGGCGGTGGCATCGTTGCGGTCATTCCCGGCGAACTGGCGATTGCCGTCTGGAGTCCTGAGTTGAACGATAGAGGCAATTCAGTGATCGGTATGCACGCGCTGGAGCAGTTTACCTCCAGAACCGGTATGTCGATCTTCTAGCGCCAGAAGCTCATCAGGTCGTTGAACTGCGGGCTGCGCAGATACAGACCCGGCCAATCAGGGTTGTTGTACTGCTCATGTTGCTTCCTTTTCTTCGAAACAGCGAGTGTTTCCATGGATTAAGTACCCCGTTGGATGCAGGAAGCGGTGTTTTGAATCGCGGTCCCTTGCTAACTGATGTTTTTCGGACGAATGCCCGGCAAGGGTTTAACCGCCAGCGTTCGTCAGGCCCGAGAGCAGAGCGAGTCTGCTGTGATCGCGGAGCGCGGTGCACAGCTGGTTGTTTTCGACAACCTGTTGCATGCTGCGCTCGTACCCAGGGATCAGTTCGCGGTGCAGTTCCAGTATCTGCTGCCATTCCGCGACCTTCTCCCTGGAACAGAGACTGTTTGCCAGCCAGGGCGCGATGGTGGGGCGAAAGGTTTCGGGCAGCAGTCGAAGCAGTTCAGCCGGATTCGATTTCAGCCAGGTGTAGGTCAGGTCGCTGCTGGCAGTCCTGACCATCTGTCGTGCCATGACGCTGGAGTTTTCAGTGCCGCGGAACTGCCCGGCAGCGATTGCAGCCTGCAGTTTGGCGATCAATACGGGATCCTCAACCCGGGCGAGTGCACCGATGGCATCGGCACGGAAAGCGGGATCATTCGAGCGTATGGCCATCTCCAGCAGCTGATCGAAATAGGGTTCACCCAGATCCTGGACGCCGATGGACAGCACCGTTTCCAGTTGCCCGGGCGTGACCACGGTCGTATCCGCGGGCCCATCGAAGCCGATATAGATCGCGGCCTTTTCCGCCAGAGGAGCCCTCAGTGCAGGCTCGGCAGCAACGATCAGCATAAATCGCTGCAGTCTCTCCAGCAGGATATCCGGGCCATCCATTGTCGCCCGCTCATAGGCTTTGGTCATGATCTGTCGGTAGGCCTTCCTGACAAGGGGTAAATCCTCGCTGGAAAAAATACTGTCGAGACCCTCGAGATAGCCTGCCACGCTGTCGACGACGGTCCAGTCCTGATGGGCGGCCAGCGCGCTCAAACCCTGCAGGTATCGCTCAGCGGAAAGCGTGCCCGCCCTGAAGGCAGCATCCAGACTATCCAGCAGGGAGAGAGCCTCGCTGCCGTCGAGCATCGAGGTATCCCGGATCAGCGCTATCCAGTCGGCGTCAGTCACACTGAACCGGTAGTACCCGGTACCCCCGGCATTGGGAAACACCAGAGTGGGACAGGGACCATTGATCGGGAAGACCGCCTCAGGTTCCCTAAGCAGGTGGCATGATTCGCTGGTGGAACCGTTCTTGAAGCTTTTCAGGCAGACCGGGATCTGCCAAAGCCCGCTGTCGGGTTGAATGCCTGAACCCAGCGGGGCATAGCGACTCTGGGTCAGTTTCACGACCGGTTCCGCCTCGCATGATACTGCCATGGATACCAGTGGTACTCCTGCCTGCTCAATGAAGGATGCAAACACGGGTTCGATTTCACGCAGTTCGGCACCCAGAGCCAGTGACTCCATAAACTGTGGGGCGTTGGCGGTCGAGTCGGCATATCGTGACAGGTGATAGCGAATACCCTGCCTGAAATTCTCCTCGCCGGCGTAGCGTTCGATCATGCCCAGGATACCACCGCCTTTCTGGTAGGTGATGCCATCGAACGAGTCGGTGATTCGATCATTGTCCGATACAATTTCGCGAATCTCCCGAGCATTGGCCAGTGAGTCGTTGGCCATTGCGCCAATCGCTCCCCGCTGCAGGGATCGGTCGAATTCACCGGCTGGCCAATATGACTGTGCAATCTTGTAGCTCATCCAGGTGGCGAAAGATTCGTTCAGCCAGATGTCGGTCCACCAGTCCGGGGTGACCAGGTCGCCAAACCACATGTGCGCCAGTTCGTGGGCATGGGTTGCGAAAAACGCACGGCGCTGGTCAATGGCGGCGTTCTCGTCCAGAAGCAGCAACCATTCGTCGTAGATAATCGCACCCACGTTCTCCATGGCGCCGCCGAAGCCGGCGGGCGTCGCGATCAGGTCCAGCTTTCTGTACGGATAGGGCATCCCGAAATAGTCTTCAAGGCGCTCCAGCAGACCGGCCGTGTGGGAAAGCGCGTAGCGCAGCTGCTCTCCCTGGCCTTTCGCTGCGATGCCCCGCAATGGCACAGCACGTTCGCGGATGGCGGTGGGCGGGATATCGTCATAAACCACAACGTCATAGGGGCCCACGATGAAAGCCAGCAGATAGGTTGGCAGTGGGCGGGTTGTGGCGAATGTATGGCGAATCAGGTGACCGGCAGCCGTTGATCCGGTTA